>NZ_JBFPDP010000085.1:0-11669 GCF_040830845.1 Sivoneniella epilithica UHCC 1019 | reverse complement strand
GGTAATTCAGATGGATGATAAGTTGGCACTTTCACCCTACCTGTTTTGCCCCTTCCTTATCCCGAACTCAGGTTGAACTAGATCAATGAGAAAAATATGGCAAACCCAGAGAAGCCTTTAGCAGAAGCAGCTTTAATCAAAGAAGTGTGTCGGAGAATCCGGGTTGCCCGTGGCTATTGGGATGCTCACAATAATGCTGCTTGTCGGCGAGAACGCGATCGCGCTTTGGCACTGTACAACACGCTGACAAAAGACCAAAAAGATCAAATTCCGCAGGTATTGCGGGTTTGGTTGCGGTATCGCAGTGAGAAATACTTTGGGGCGCATCAAGCGCCGTCGAAGAAAAAATCGAAGCGGCACGCTAAATGATTGCAACCTTACCACTCTGCGATCGCCTGCCTGCTCCCATTTGTGCAGGAATTGGATTGACTGCGCTTGCCCCGATGCAAGATGTAACCGATTTATTTTTCATGAACGTGATTGCCAGTTACGGCAGTCCCGATTACTTTTTTACCGAGTATTTTCGAGTTCACCCGACTTCTACTCTAGATAAAAAAATCCTAAGATCGATTACCGAAAACACCACCGATCGCCCCATCTTTGCCCAGATGATTGGCGAGAGCATTCCTGACTTAGTGCGAATTGCCCAAACCCTGAGCCACTACACGATCGCAGGCATTGACCTGAATATGGGCTGTCCTGCTCCCAGAATTTATCGTAAAAATGTGGGCGGTGGGTTGTTGCGCGATCCTGAACAAGTCAACCGAATTTTGGGTGAGTTGCGGCAAGCGGTTGATGGACGATTGAGCGTCAAAATGCGGATTGGCTTTGATAATACCGATCATTTCGATCGCATCCTCGACCTGATCAATCGCCATCAGATCGACTTGCTGAGCTTGCATGGTCGGACGGTCAAAGAAATGTATCGGGGTGCTGTGCATTATGACCTGATTGCTCATGCCGTTCAGCGGGTGAATTGCCCAGTTTTAGCCAATGGAAATGTCACCTCTGCCCAATCTGCCGCCACCGTTCTCGCCCAAACCAAAGCCGCCGGAATCATGGTCGGTCGCGCTGCCATCCGCAATCCCTGGATTTTTAAGCAGATTCGCCAAATTCTCATGGCGGAACCTGTGTCTATCGTGACGCTGGCTGAAGTTCACGATTACATTGAGCGATTGCGCCAAACGACGACTGCGCTCACAATCCCCGAGCGATCGCGGGTGAGCTATTTAAAGATGTACCTCAACTACATTGCCCAAAGTGTCGATGCAGCAGGGGCTTTCTTACGGGATATGCGCCTTACTCAAACAGAATCTGACCTGCGCTCAGTCTGCGATCGCTACTTACTCAGCAATCCCGATCAAGAGTTCGCCCCAGAACCATATCCTGGGCTAGTTGCGCGTCCGGTTAGTGAACAATAAGTTTTGAGTTTTGAGTTCGGAGTTCGGAGTTCAAAGTTTTGAGTTTTGAGTTTTGAGTTCAATGCTCTTCACCTCTTCACCTCTCGCCTCTCGCCTCTCGCCTCTCGTCTTGCCATCTACTAATTATTCTCTATACAAGAAAGAATTAGGTGTGTTTGAATATCACCATGAAAAGTTCTCGACATTACTGGTTATTGGCTGGCATCTTGTTGCTGGGGACGGTGCTGCGATTTTGGCATCTAGATTTTAAGCCGCTGTGGATGGATGAAGTGATCACCGCAGTATTTAGCTTGGGGCACACGTATCAGAGTGTACCGTCAGGCGAAGCACTGTCACTCTCGGCGTTTGAGCAAATTTTTAGACTCAATTCTCAGGCAACCTGCGCGCAGATTACAAAAACGGTGTCGGTGCAATCGGTGCATCCGCCGCTGTTCTTTTGTACGATGCACCAATGGCTCGGTTGGCTGAATCCGCTGCCTGTCTCTTGGGTGTGGAAACTGCGATCGCTGCCTGCATTGTTGGGTGTGGGGGCGATCGCGGCTCTTTATCTACTCAACCGCATCGCTTTTTCTGCCAAAGCGGGGCTTGTGGGCGCGGCTCTAATGGCAGTATCGCCGTTTGCCGTCTATCTATCCCAAGAAGCCCGTCACTACACCTTGCCCATGCTGCTAGTGATTTTGGCGTTAACTGGGTTGTATGCCATGCTGATCGATCTGCAAAGACAGCGGATTAGGCTACCGATTTGGCTGGGCTGGATTGCCATCAATAGTATTGGGTTCTATGTTCACTATTTCTTTCTACTCGCCTTTTTTGCCCAAAGCGTGACGCTAGTTTTAGGCGCTCATAAAATCGCACAGGACCACAGAGCGGCAAGCAAATTGGCAATGAATTTAGAGTCTGCAACCGCTAGCTGGCAACAAACCCAGAATCCTCTATCGTTCACAACGGGCGATCGCAAACAGATAGAAGCTATCAGGGCTGAGGATGCTAGGCAATCCGAGGGAAGTTCACGGCGCTATGCTATTTTTTCGTGCGCCCCTTCCTTGCCTCCACCTTACCTGCTTGCCATCCTGGTCGTTTGCCTAACCTATTTGCCATGGCTGCCAACGTTTTTCAGTCATATGCGTCGTCCAGAAATCGATTGGATGAAGCCTTATGCTCCTGGCTGGCAGCATGTAATTGCGCCTTTATATCAGCTTCCGCTCGGTTGGATTTTGATGGTGGCAGCATTTCCTGTTGAGCAACAACCGCTATGGGTTGTCGTTTTTGGCGGAGTGTTGATGTTGATTTTCATGGGTTGGCTGATTGGGCAAATGAGAATAGAATTGCGGCAACTCTGGCGATCGCCCCAGTCTCATCTGGGAGCCTGGATGCTAGTCACATTCATTCTGGTCGTGGTGCTGGAGTTTCTAGCGATCGCCTATCTCATGGGCAATGATTTAACCCAAGTGCCGCGCTATAATTTCATCTACTTTCCAGCCGTATGTGCATTAATTGGAGCCTGTTTAAGCCAGCGATCGCCCCTTCGCAGCCGATCAAAAAAATTGACTTTTCAAGGATCTAAAAACCTCCAGGCGATCGCGATCGTTTTGCTCGTAGCACTACTAAGCAGCATTTTTGTAGTACAAGATTTAGTCTTTCAAAAACCTTATAATCCTAGTTTAGTTGCTCAAAATTTAGCCGTTGAACCCATCAAAAATCGGTTGATAGTCACTGCCTATGAAGATTTTCAAGACATCGCCTTGGGACTTAGTTTTGCCCTAAAACTGCACCAACAAGAGACTCAAGCAGAAAGTTCTTCGTCCACTCACTTTGCACTGCTTCCCCAAAAACAAGGATACAATCAAGTTTGGTCTGATATTGCTCAGTTAAAACAACCACTTTCATTGCCGCTGAATCTGTGGGTCATTGCGCCAGGATTAAAACGCCGTGACTATCAGCAACAGCTTTTAATCCGCGATCGCTTGGGCAAGCCCCATGCTTGTACCCTCGATCCAGCGCACTATCACCGTTTGGGTGTGCCCTATCAGCTTTATCAGTGCAAAAAATAAGCCAAGAAAGAGACAGTTTTAAAGTCCCTCTCCCATGGGAGAGGGATTTAGGGTGAGGGCATTACTCCTCCATTTGCCAAGGATCTTTGGTGTACTCATTGTCCAACACCTTTTTGGGACGCATGATCAAAACGATTCGTCCTAAGAGATTCGCTTCTGGCGTTTCAGCGAACCAGCGAATGTGAAGCTGATCCGTTTCTTCTACTAAAAAATAGCTGCTGACATCCCAAGTGCGCTGAGCGCGATCGACAATAATCAACACTTCCTCGGCTCTACCCGGAAGCGTAGTAGGTAAGCGATCGCTGAGTTCTAAAACGGCAACGGGGTCTTCTGCCAGCCGAATCACTTGCCAACCGGGAACCGACACCCAAGCGCCTGTGCCAGAAAACTGCACCATGCCAAAGGAATCATTTTCTTCGACTAGAGGAACAGCTTGCAGGTCAGCTTTCGTCAGGGGAAACTTGCCCACAACCGGAATAATTCGGGGCAAAAATTCGTCTTCTTCCAATCGATAAAGCGGCAATAGCGGCTCTGACTTGGCTGAAACAACCGCAAAATCGGTCAGCAGTTTTTCGATTTGCTTACGGGCAGGTTCACTATGAGCAAAGCGCAACCCTTTGGCAATCAAGCGCGATCGCTCTTGCAAATCAGCCTTTTGGCGTGCCTGCTTCCAAGATTGATAGGCGACCACATCACCCGGATGCTGGCTAAATCCTTCAGGAATTGCACCCAATCGAGAAAAATCTTTGACGGCTTTCACCACATCTTTCGCTTCATCAATATCCAAGCCCTTTTCCTGCACTAAATCCGCAGTCGCGGCTCGCTCGGTTTGGGTTAGAATCCGCAGTTCATATAAAATATCGCTGCCTTTGCGATCGAACAGCGATCGCGTCGCCTCAGACACACCCACCGCCACAATCGTGGCATGAACCTGAGCGCCCACAATCACTTGATTTTGTTGAATCGGTTCAAATCCGGTTTCTTCAAAAATAGTTTGAGCGTCATAGCCCGCTTTTTGTAATGCTTGGCAGGCTTGCCCCCATTCCACCCAACTTCCCTGCTTGCGACGAAGATTGAGAAACAGTTCTGAGGCGTTAATCTCAGCTTGAGCAGGATTGGATGAAGCGTCATCGCGGGAATTTTCAGTCATAAGATAAGGTCGGTGAAAAGTTTAAATCTAACAGGTTGACGTTTCTTCCTGCCTCAAGGCATTATAATTGATGCACAAGGGGCTATAGCACAGTTGGTAGCGCGTCTCAATGGCATTGAGAAGGTCAGCGGTTCGAATCCGCTTAGCTCCATTGATTTTCAGAGAGAGTTTTTCCTAATCCTGTTGTCAGGAGTGCTTTCACCATGTCTGACCGTGCCTATGATGTTGTTCTCTATGGTGCCAGTGGTTTTGTCGGCAAACAAACGGTGCAGTACTTTGCTAGCCATACCTCCTCTAAATCCATACGATGGGCGATCGCCGGACGAAACCGTCAGAAATTAGCAGCCGTTCGAGATGAAGTGGGTGCAGCCGTGGATGTGCTAGTTGCTGACAGTCAGGATCAGCAAGCAATCGATGCGATCGCCGCTCAAACCCAAGTGCTACTCAACACAGCCGGACCCTTCGCCCTCTATGGCAATGCCCTAGTTGATGCTTGCATTCGCTACAAAACTCATTACGTAGACATCACGGGAGAAACCCCTTGGGTCAAAACTTTAATCGATCGCTACCATACTCAGGCAGCCGCCGATGGCACTCGCATCATTCCCTGTTGTGGCTTCGATTCGGTTCCGTCGGATCTTGGCACTTACCTAATCGTTCGTCACCTCCAACGGGAATTAGGGGTGTCTTGCAAACAGGTGAATGCTTATTTTCAGGCGTTTGGTGGGTTTAATGGTGGCACGCTGGCATCAGCGATCAATCTCTATGATTCGCCAGGGGCAACCCAGATGAATGATCCTTTCCTCCTGAATCCCCCTGCATCACACTCTCAAACCGAAGCCGATTCTCTACAAGACGGCACAGGCGATCGCAACCGTGACCCGCAAACTCCCTCCTTCGACTCCGACCTCAACACCTGGGTTGCGCCCTTTTTTATGGGAGTTGTGAATACCCGCATCGTCCGCCGCAGTGCTGCCTTATACGAAGAATGGCAGGAACCTTACGGACTCAACTTCACCTATCAGGAATATCTCAAGTTTGACGAACCCCTCGCCTGGCTGAAGGCAACAGGTGCCACCACAGGACTTGGATTGTTCATGGGAATTCTACAACACCCTCAGGGGCGCGGGCTGTTGCAACCCTGGCTGCCCCAACCCGGTAGCGGACCTTCTGAGCAAACTATGAACGAAGGCTGGTTCTCCTGTGAACTGGTGGGCACCGCGATGGATGGACGCAAAGTGCGGGGGCTGATTCGAGATCAAGGAGATCCTGGCAATCGAGCCACAGTCAAATTTGTTTGTGAATCTGCCTTAAGTTTGGCGCTTCAAGCCGATGAACTGCCAGGCGGACGATCGCGGGGAGGCATTCTCACGCCAGCAACCGGGTTAGGCGATGTTTTAGTCCAACGATTACAGCGGGCGGGCATGACTATCGCTTCCTTTTGAATTGGATTGACTACGATAGATGAGGGTTTAACGAAGGAATCATCATGACCGAAGCCAAAAATGTATTAGGTGAACCGCTAGAACTTTGTTGCACCTCGCCTATGACGGGCTATTACCGCGATGGATATTGCACTACAGGGGATGGCGATGTGGGTGTGCATGTGGTCTGTGCCCAAGTCACCACAGAATTTTTGACCTACACCAAAGCCCAAGGGAATGACCTATCCACGCCCATGCCTGTCTATGGCTTTCCCGGCTTGAAACCGGGCGATCGCTGGTGTTTGTGTGCCTCCCGCTGGAAAGAAGCCCTAGACGACGGAGTTGCACCCCCTATCGTTCTCGCATCAACTCATGCCGCAGCCTTAAAACATGTGACGTTAGCAGAACTAAAGCAACATGCCAATGAAGAAGGAAAGAGTTAAAAACAAAAAAGTTTTGAGTTCTCAATTTTGAGGGTTGAGTGATGCATTCAAAACTTAAAACTCAACACTCAAAACTTTCGCTCTTTCTTCTTTCGCCCTTTCTTCATGCTGCTACTAGGATCATGGCTAGGATTGCAAGCGCAATGCCGATTCCTTGCTGGAGGGTAATTGTTTCGTGCAGGAAGGCGATCGCGAGAAAAATGCTGACGGTGGGATATAGGGCGGAAATGGTGGCAACCAACGTTACGGGACCAGTCAGCACGGCGGTGAGAAAGCAGAATGCCCCGGCAAACCCTAGCATTCCGGTAGTCATGGCTAAGCCGATGCCAATAGGATGAACTTGGGGTTGAAAGTTGAGGGAAATTAGCATGGCGATCGCCAGCACAATCGCGCCGAGAACCTCATAAACAATAGCGCTTCGAGGATTAAGATAGGTCGTTGTAATTTTTGGTAAAAAGCCCCAAAATCCCCAAAAAACAAGCGCTCCTAGCGTTGGCACCATCCAATCTTTCATAAATATCCCGATTAATTAGCATTAGCTGTCTATTTTTGGTCGAGCGCTTTGCCAGATCCACCAAGCGGCTAGCATGACGGTTACATTTCCTAAAACAGTCATTGCCGCTTGGAGCGTAACTAGCCAAGTGAGCGATCGCGAATTATCAAAAAAGTGCCAAGTGCAAGCACACATCGCGCCCACGAGAGCAGGCAACATGCCAAAGGAAAGCGCCTTCCAAGCCGAATTTTGGGTCAGTTGACCATAAGTCCAAATTAGCCAAATAGCAGCAACCCACTCCAGCACACTTGAGATATGAATAATCCAGGTAGGAATTGATAAAGCATTCATAGGAATGGAACAGGGTATATGCGATCGCGAGGGGCTGTCTTCAGGATAGTTTAGTAAGAGAACCATTCCACCTAAAACTATGGGTGCAACCTTCACTCGTAACTCAAAATTCGTAACTCGAAATTCATTATATCTATGGGAACACAAGCGGTTTTATGTGGCTATTATGGCAAGGGCAACGGTGGGGATGAAGCGCTCTTAGCGTCCTTGTTACAACTGTTGCCCAAAACGGTTACGCCCTTAGTGCTGTCGGGTCATCCTAGCCAAACGCGCGATCGCTTTGGGGTAGACGCGATTGACCGAAACAACGCGATCTCGGTTGTCAACGCCCTCCGTCAATCTCAGGTTTTTATTTGGGGCGGCGGTAGTTTGATTCAAGATGCCACTAGCGCCCTCAGTCCCCTTTACTACACCGGACTGATGCAACTCGCGCAGCGCATGGGTTTGATCACGATCGCTTGGGCACAGGGAATTGGACCGCTCCACCGTCCTATGACCCAATGGCTGGCGCAACAAACCTTTTCCCGCTGTACGGCAGTCAGTGTGCGGGATAGCCGTTCTGCTCAGTGGGTTTCTGAATGGGGTATTCCCTTTACGCTGGCACCTGATCCAGTCTGGGCGATGACCGGTAGCCCCGTTCAGGGGTTGTGGGATCTGCCTGCTCCCAGAGTTGCCGTCAATCTTCGGGTTCATCCCCAACTCACCCCAGAGCGTTTGGCAGCACTGACTCAAGCCCTAATCTTGTTTCAGAAAGCAACTCAAGCCTGTATGTTATTGGTGCCGTTTCAGCGATCGCAGGATCTCGCGATCGCCGAAGCCCTTCAGCCGCAAATTCCGGGTTCCCAAGTGCTGATGCTTGAAGATCCGCAGCAGCTAAAAGGCTTATTTCGCGGCGTGGAAATGGCGATCGCCATGCGGTTTCACGGGCTGATTATGGCGGCTGCATCTGAGTGTCGCTGCTTTGCCCTCAGCTATGATCCAAAGGTAAGCCAGTTAATGAATGACCTTGATCTACCAGGATGGGAACTCAACCACATCCCAACTGACCCTAACGACATTTGTCAAACCTGGCTAGAACACTATGTCAATGGTGCCCCGCTGTCGCCTGACCAAATCCAATTTCTCGTCGATCGCGCCCTCATCCACGCAGAAGTGCTAGAAAAAGCGATTCTACAACTTGGAAATAGTGAAGTCAGTGGAACTTAGCATTAAGTATATGGACACAATTAAATTCAACGTTGGGTTTGGGCTTCGACTGCGCTCAGCCCACGAGGATCTTGGATCTTGAGCGTTGAGCGTAGTCGAAACGCGGCAATTAATTTTGTCTACCTACTTACTCGTAGCTTTGGGGCGTTGCTGGGCGCACAACTCGAAACGGATATTGCTCGTCTGCGTACACCCGCGCCACCCCTACAAAGCCTCAGACATCACGGCATCGTTGTCTCGAATCTCGGCTTCGATTTCGTCCGCGAAGGCGGCAGCGTAAGCCCAGGCATTGGCAAGATCGGTTGCAGAGAGGGATGGGTAGCGGGTGAGTAAATCGGTTTCGCTGTAGCCGAGACGTTGGGCTTCGACTAAACCCCAAACGGAAATGCGAGTGTTGGTGATGCAAGCACTACCCCCGCAAACCCCTAGTGTTTTCTCAATGCCGCGCCCTGAGATGACCTTGCCCTGGGCTAAAAGTTGCACGACTTGAGCTTTTTCGGTGTTGGAAAGTGCCAGC
This sequence comes from Sivoneniella epilithica UHCC 1019, assembly GCF_040830845.1. Lineage (NCBI taxonomy): Bacteria > Bacillati > Cyanobacteriota > Cyanophyceae > Leptolyngbyales > Leptolyngbyaceae > Sivoneniella > Sivoneniella epilithica. Next base: position 2,613 of record NZ_JBFPDP010000085.1, on the reverse strand, counting down.
AGTTGCGGCTCTAGTTCTTTCAACGTCATGATGGATTGGGTAAGAGACTACCTTCTATTCTAGCGATCGCCCCTCGTCCTCAAGCTTTTTGAGTTCAGAGCTTCATACGTATTTCTTGAGGAAAATCGCAGAGGCGATGGAGAGGGCGAGTATTAACAACAAGCAGAGGAAAATAGTTCTATAAACGTTTGTCTTTGTGGAGGTTGGGTAGCTTTCTTGCTTACTGTTCTCAGACTCTTCAGCCTCGATAATGGGCAGTACTACCTCCTGAATCTCCTGAGTTCCTGGGCTGCTACTCTCCTGCGTAGAACCTATCAACTTTGTGTCAGTGGCATCAATTTCATGACTCTGAACTTCAATAACAGGCAACAGTATTTCCTGAGTTTCTTGTACTTCTAGGATGGAGTTGCTTTCTGACGACTCATTCATCGTCAACTGCTTGGCAACATTAAGCCTGCGTCTCTCAATTTCAACAATTGGTAGCAATAATGTATCCTTAATTCCCTTCTGAACTTCTGGACTAGGATTATATTCCTGCAAGCAATCGACCAAAAACTTATTGGCTGAATAGTATTGATCTAAAAGCTGTCTTTGCTCATCGCTGAACTGCCAATCGAGCTTCAAGTTTCGATACTCAGAAAGAACTAAACTTAAATCTTTCTTGAAACTTCGTGAATTGTTTATAGAAAAGCGATCAGAATGTCTCTTTGTCAAATTTATTATTATTTGCAGAAAATCCTCATCGGATTTTTGGTAAGAGAAGCCAGCCGCTTTATACTGCTCCCGAAGCCAGGGGCTGAACAAACCCACCAACAAAGCTGTTGTTCGATCTAAATAAATTTCGTGCTCATCAAAATCTTGATCACAGAAAATAGCAAGATCTCTATCGATCACGATGTCCAGAGCAGACATTCTCTTAACCCTATATAACAACTGAAAAGTTTGTCTATATATTGACTTATCGTAAAAATAAATAAAATCATCTCTAATGTCTAGCTCCATCAATTTGCTAGCTACTTCTCTAACCTGGCTTAGACCTTCATCAAACTCACTATCAAGTATTCGGCATATTTCACGATTAACGTCTCGTCCCCACTTTTTGCTGACCACAACACAATAGAATGCTCTGACCGCAGATTCTTGGTAGGGCGAGGCTAGAGAAGCTGTTTTTTCGTGCAGCCATACTAGAAATTCTTGGATTTTCTCATCATCTTTGACAGACTCATCGATCTCCTGCTTCATTGCCTGCAAATACTCATCAATGTTCATCGTATTTTTGCTCCGCAATTGAAGGTTGGTCATCTATTAGATTTCCAAGTAGTCGCAGTACTTCATGCCATCTTTCATAGACAACATGTTGTTCTAGCCGCTTGTCAATCTCTGGTCTAGGGTCTTTTCCACTAAACTTGAAGATTTTGAGTGCAGTGAAATATTCATGAAGCGTCAGGTGGGAAAATGACCAGACTCCTGAAAAGCGTTCGATCAACAGTCCAGTCTCAGTCTCAAAAGCCCTCAAAAAATCTATGGCGATATCACCTTCAACTTCAAAGTAGGTTTCGATAAACTCGGTTAAAGTTCGTTCCTCTGGAAAATAATCATTCTTCTCGAATAACATCAGTGCTAGATCTGCTAAGAATTTCTCTTTAGCAGACTTGGTTAACCTCTCATCAATCGGCTTTCGCTTCAAGCGCTCTAATAATATCCGCACTCCTTTTTTGTAAAGCTGAAAGGGCTTTTGGGGTAGATTGCCTTGCTCATCTTGAAACACCAAGCAAATTAGATTCAGCAGAATAGGCGTAGTGGTAAGTTCTGCAATTCGCTTGTTTTCTGTGGCGCAAAGCTGCTCCTGCAACTTGGGAATGAGTGATGCTTGAGAACCCGAATCTACAGTGTTGAAACAGTTCTCTACATACTGATCAACCTGTGCCGATGTAAAGTCAGCTACCTTCACATAGATAAATCCTCCAAACTCCTCCGGGTCGGGATGGCTTTGGGTTCGGCAGGTTACGATCAATCGGTTAGGGCTGTCAGCCAACTCCCGTACCGCATCTATCACAGCTTCTAGATCCTCAAAAGACACTTCATCCATCGCATCAAGCAAAATCAGAGATCGCCCTTGATCCAAGATCTCTTCCGCAGTGGCACGATCGCATACTTTCCATCGCACCAACACCCCAGCCAAATAATCCACCAAATCCCACGACTGCGTTTTGCGCGCTGCTTTGGCAAAATCCCGCAGTGTCACAAATAGCGGGACTAAATCAGGGAACAATGACGTTGGCTCTGGTTGAATGCACTCCACCGCCAGCGATTTAAGAAACGTTGTCTTCCCTGCCCCTGGTTTACCCACCACCATTAGTTTTTGATACTCTTCAACAACTGAGATTGCTTCTTGTCTTCGCTCAACATCCCCTAAACCAACCTGATCAAACCCTTGTCGGTCTCCGGTCTTTTGAAAAGGATCGCTATTACAAATCAGGCTCGTCAACACATCCAGTTCGATGTAAATCTTATCCACAGGTGCTAGAGCTTCCCCACCTAGTAGTCTGTCAAGAAAGAATTGATGGATAGAGACGCTTGAGTTTGATGCGGGCATCTTGAGTCGTAAATTGC
>NZ_JBFPDP010000084.1:0-11832 GCF_040830845.1 Sivoneniella epilithica UHCC 1019 | reverse complement strand
CTCCAGGCGTTACAAGTTCTTGGAGAGATTTTATTTGTTTTGCGCCTGCTGCCGATTCTAACTAGCAACTTGAGTTAATATCAAAGAGTCACCTGTGCAATGAAGTCAGTTTTTAGATTCATCCTGGTCGGTCTTCTAGGATTTTGTCTTAGCCTCCTAGCTGCTTGGCGGGTTCCATTTATCGCAGCAGAACCCGATCCCTCAGCACTAAACAAACAAGGCTTTGAACAGCTATACAAGGGGAATCCTAGAGAAGCACTCCAGAATTGGAAAAACGCTGAGGCTGGTTATCGCAAGTTGGGGAAATCAGAAGGTGTGATTGGGAGCAAAGTCAATCAGAGCCTTGCAATGCAAGCTCTAGGTCTGTATCCGCAGGCTTGTATGACTCTTACCCAGACGCTTACTCTGGAAAATAAATTATGCCAAAGCAATGGATCAGAGCCACAAGACCTCAGACACCTAACTGATAGCATTGCAGCGATTCCATCAACGCCTGCGACCGTAGCAGGACTCAACAGCTTAGGGGATGTGCTTCGGGTTATTGGACACTTGAAAGAGGCACACGTCGTACTTTCTCAAACTTTAGATAAAGGGAAACGATCTGACTCGGTTTCGGTTCCGCAACTTCTACTCAGTCTTGCAAATGTTGAGCGATCGCTTTATTTAGAGGATTGCGATCGCTACGATCGCACAGATAATCCTGAATTACGGCTGACACTTCAATCTCAATTGCAGCAACGAGTACAAAAAGCATTAGATTTGTACCGTGAAGTCTCGGTGGTTGGCGGAGATAGCCGTTCTCAATTGTTTGCTCAAATCAATCGGCTGGGAATACTGGTGCTTTCAAAGCAATGGATTGAGAAGCGTAATCTTCAAGTACCACTCAAGCAAACCGTGCAGGCAGAGCTTGACCGAAGCCTCGCAAAACTGGAATCAGCATCTTTTTCTGAAATTCCACCGGAGCAGTCCATTTACGCTCAAATTAAGATTGCAGAAAGCTTAAGACTGTTAACTCAATATGAGCGTGCGATGAAATACGCCAGGTCATCGCTAGACCTTGCTCAGGGGCTTCAGAATCCACGATCGCTGTCCTATGCTCAGGGCGAGATAGCCAAACTGTTGCTAGATCGTGGGCAACCAGAAACGGCGTTAAGCACCTTTCAACAGGCAACAACGCTAGCACAATCCATTCACGCCTGGGATGCCGTTTACCAATGGCAGCGAGCGATCGGACGAATCCATAGTCGCCGGGGAGACTTCAAACGAGCGGAACAAGCGTATGAAACCGCGATCGCCGCGCTTGACCAGGTGAGAGGAAATATCCTTGCGGTTAACCCTGAAGTCCAACTTTCGTTCCGTGAGCAAGTTGAGCCTGTTTATCGGGAATACCTCCGCTTGCTGTTAACACCACCCCAGGAACCCGATCTGAAGCGTGCAGTTTTGGTCACGCAGCGATTACAGCAGGTGGAATTAGAGAATTTCCTTCGATGTGGAGATCTAGACCTTGTAGGACTCAATCAAATTAGCCTGCCCAAAAATACAACTGTTTTCTATATTCTAAATCTGGGCGATCGGATCGGGGTCATTACACAAACACAAGATAACTCGCTTCATTTCTACTCAGCCAATCCAGCCGAAGTAGAGAATAATGCAACGAATTTAATCACCAATTTGCAGAGTGATGAATTTGTGGCAGTGGAGGAACCAATATTTCTCCCCTTTGCTCAAGCCCTTTACCAGCAGCTCATTGAACCAGCCCAGCAGCAAGGCTATTTGCCATCAGAAGGGACATTGGTTTTTGCGACTGATTCGCTACTTCAAACCATTCCAATGGCTCTGATGCATGATGGGCAGAATTATTTGGTTCAAAACTATAGTATTGCCACAACATTAGGGGGACAACTTCGGCAACCGCGATCGCTGCCGCTCGGATCACCCAACACTTTGATTGCTGGCTTGAGTCAAAAGGCTCCCAGCTTTGTACTTCCGCAAGTGCCTAAAGATTTCAAGCCGCTTCCAGAGGTTGAAAAAGAAGTTCAAGACCTGAGAAAAGCAACCAATTCAACCATTCTGCTGAACGCAGATTTTACTGCCGCCAATTTTCAGGCTGAGTTGGCAAAGAATAATTTTCCTGTAGTACATTTGACTACCCACGGGCAATTCAGTTCTTCACGCGAAGATACCTTTTTGCTCGCCTGGGATAAAGTGATTGATGTTCAACAAATTTATCAATTGGTCAAGCGGCGCACGGAACAGGATGCCTCCATTGAATTGCTCGTATTGAGCGCCTGTGAAACCGCAAAGGGCGATCGAAAATCTGCACTCGGAATTGCAGGACTTGCGACACAGGCAGGAGCACGGAGTACAGTGGCTTCTCTATGGCGTGTTGACGCTTCATCAACCGCAGTGTTCATGTACCAATTCTATAAAAACCTGGCAGATGGGCAGCCCAAGGCAGAGGCTCTTAGAACAGCCCAGTTGATGCTTCTAAAAGGAGAAGAGACTCACCATCCCTACTACTGGGCACCCTTTCTCCTAGTTGGAAGCTGGCTTTAAAGTTGAGTCCGTTGAATTGAATCAGATTGTCGTCAAAGAGAATTCTGCTCTGGCAAAATCGATGATTCATCGAATGTTTAACTACCGCAGCTATTTACTGGGGCAACGGAGTGGTGGAGAATGCAAGCGGACTGATGAGGCAAGCATTCGCGCATGGACGATTACCCCAATTTTATTGTGGAGGAAGCACAGCGTCTGTTGGATGTGCTGAGTGGAACTCCATTTAGCGACTGTTATCCTCTGAGTAAGAAATTTAATGATCTTCCCCTCGTCCTGGTATCTACGCCTTTAAGCATCGAACCTTAGGGATTTTGTATATTGGCAAAACCACCAGTATTCGGGCGCGATTAAGGGGTGGACACAAGGCTTTGGGATGGGCGTTTATTGATCGGATGGACCCTGATGACGTGCGGCTTGCCTGTGTGGTTCTGGACTATCAGTGGAATCGGGTATCATATCAGTTAGAGCAAGTGATGATTGGGCAAATTCAGCCGCCCTATAGCGATCGCTAACATGAGAGGACTGATCGATGCAGACCACTAACGCGACCAACCAGGCTAAGCTTCTGGGTTACCTGCCGGAGCGCATTCAGTCGGCACTCCAAGTCTATGGGGTTGAGACGAATCTCGCACTAGAGTCCGTGGTGAAGTTAGCCATCCGCTATTTCTTGGAGTCGGCATCAATCAGCGTGGGTCTAGACGATAAAGACCCGGTCGATATGTCTCCAAATCAAAACATTCTCGCTCATTTGCCGCACTCAATCCAGTAGGGAATTGAGCAGTACGCGATCGAGTATGAGTTTCCACCAGAGTTTGTAGTCGAACTAGCGATTACGTTTCTGCTTGACCCTGATGCCAGCAGTTTTGAGGACTGTCAAGTGGGTGTTCAGCGGGAACAAGTTTATTTACTCCGACAATATCGCAATGACCATCAAGCTGAAGCAGCCTAGCAGTTGACTTCTGGCACTGAAAAGACCACAGAGATTAATTGCTCAATTGTTTTAACCCAGCTTGAGCACTCATCAACACGTCTTGATCCGATACCGCCTTTGCTAGCGAGATCGCCTTCTCATACTGAGACTTGGTAAGGTCTGACCGACCCACCGCCAAATAACAATCTGCTAAAACTCGGTAGAGAAGAGGGGTTCGACTAACCCGCACCAGCGCGGGCTTGAAGCGCCACAACGGCATCATGTAACAGCCCATGAGCTAAATAGATGCTGGTCAGGTCTAGCACAGTCGCTTCATCCTCACTCAGATTTAGCCTTCTGCTCTGCTCAACTTTGTCATTAATGGTTTGAACGGTAGAGTGAGATAGCACATTCAATACACTCTGTTTTACGCCAAGTAGAGTATTTTGTCGACTGTAGGCAGCGATCGTAATTTTGTAGGCTTGCCCCTGCTGGAGAGGCGGATGTTTTTTGGGATAGATCAGCGAAGAAGAGATGACTTTCTGTTGCCAGTTGACTCCTTTCCCTTCAACCTGAACCATGTAATGGTGAGCTTGAGGCTCTGGGTGCCACCTTAAAGCAGGAGTCTTGGTGGAAACCACTCGCTCATAGGGATAGGTGAGTCGCAGAGCCAGCGTTTGGTCATCGGGTCCTTTGGGTCGAACACAAAGGTAGATCTCTTGCGCTCCGCAGCGGCGTAGTGGCTGCGTCTTCCGGGGAGGAGCATTACAGCCTTCAGTCTGACTGACAACCTGCCCGGTCGTAAATTGATTGACTCGACCACTCACAAAACAAAGAACCCTAACGGAAGGCAATTGGGCTAGCTGAACTTTTTCTCCCATACAAATCAAGCGTCCCACAGGCAATTTAGAATCACCCTTTGATAGGACTCGACCAACCGCAGGACAGAAAGAAGAAGTTGCTTTAGAGGCTGATAGCAATCCATCGCATAAAATGCTTGCAAAAAAGAGGGGGATTGCAATGAATAAAGTAGTCCTTTTTAATCTCATAATCGAACAAATTTTGAATAGCACACGCCTGATCAGGCTTTTTGGTCTCACAAAACACGATTGAGAATTCGTTCGCGCCACGCTTTCACTTCTGGTAATCCAGCCGTTGAGTCATAGCGGAGGCAATTTTTCCAACTTTGCTTTGCTTCTACCTCAAACCCTTGAGCTTCTTGCGCTTGAGCTAGAAGACAGTAGATATCTGCCCGTTGCGGATCTAGTTTTTTCGCTCGTTGCAGGTATCTCAAGGCATCCCCATAATCAAATTGTTTCAAGGTAGCCCAACCCAAATTTTTCAGCAACGCCGCTTGCGAGACTAAATCATTGGTTTGCTTGAGCGCTTGAGCGGCAAGCAGGGCAGCTTCACTATAATCACCCTTAATAATGTTTATCCGAGACAGGTTATTGGCAGCATCTATCGCAAGACGGTTATCTGCGTGCATCGCTAACCCGTAATGTCGTTCCGCATGGCTATAGTCACCCTGCTCATCGTATAGATTCCCTAGATTGTAGTGAACTTGCCAATTGTCGGGTGTGAGTTTCAATGTCTGTTGATAATGCTCGATCGCGCAGGGCACATTCCCCTCACCCTGGCAGAGGAGTGCCAAGTTCTGATGCACCTCTGGCAAGTTCGGATCAAGTCCCAACGCCCGTTGATAGTTCTGGCGGGCTAACTCTAGCTTTCCTCCAAGCTGGTTTTGTGCACCTCGTTCAGCCAGTTGCCGCGCTTGGAATAGTTGTTGGTAAGCTGCCCAACTATTCACCCCCCAAATGAATGAAGCCGCCGTCAAAATTCCAGCAAGTGCTGCACCTGCTCTAAACTGGGTTGACATGAATAGCTGATACCGTCGAATGCGCTGAGGCAGACGATTTAGCCGTTGCAAAATTATTTCGGTATCTGAAGGGCGTTTTCTCCAGGAAGCGGATTGCAGTTCATCCAGAAAATCGGCAAGGGGTCTGGCAATCTGGGGTGCGTGTTTTCTCCACAAGAGTTGCCCAGATTCGTCTAACGGCAATTGGGCGGGATGCCTTCCGGTCAGCAGGTGAACCAGGGTACGGGCGATCGCAAAGAAATCAGACTGGGGAACGCCTCGTCCGTGCAGTTGTTCAGAGGGACTGTACCCGGCAGAGCCGACAGCGGTAATGCTATAGGAACTATTGGGGCTAACGTAGTGGGGAGTCTCTCCCATACGTAATTTAACCAGATAGGTTTCTGAAATCCGACGACAGGCTCCAAAATCAATCAGAGCAAGTTGCCCATTCGGTTGGAGGATTAGGTTATCTGGTTTAATATCACGATGGAAATAAAAGCGATCGTGAACAATGGCGATGATTTCAATAAGTTGACGCAGCCAGATCAGGGCGTTCTCTTGGGACAACCGATTGCCTGCTTCTAGCCATTGATTGAGAGGTTGTCCGGCAATCTTTTCCATCACCAGGCAATGGACAGGAAGCGAAGGCGTTGGCACTGAGAAGAAACCATCCAGGTCTGCGCTGGGAATCTTGCTAGGGGCATCTAGCAGCATTAAAACGTTGTATTCCTGCTCCAACCGAGCAATTTTTGCCCGTGAGGGTTCACACAACACTTTCAATACTTTGGGTTGGTTCCCCGTCGATTGATCGATCGCCTCAAACAGAGTCGTTGAAGCTAAAGGATGGCGTTCGTTTTGTAGAGGATGAATGGCTCGATAACGACCCGCCAGCAGGAGATCAGTGCCGCACCACTGGCAACCGTCAGCCTCTCCGGGTTCGTTTGGATGAGCACAGTCAGGATTGATGCACCAGCCGCTATTCACAGTCAAACCACAGGGGGTAAATTTGTAGCCTTAGACTCCAGCCGATTCAGCGTATGCTTCCTGACGATCGAATTCAGTTGGTACACCGTGAGCTGGTCATCACTTCTAACGATTTGAATTAAAGACCGTTTGTCCAGATAGTCCAACGTTTGCACTAAATCCGAGGATGATATTCCCTCCTTAGTCAGATCTTTCAGGAGTTCTGCGAAGGTGAGCGGCTTTTGGGCTTGCGCTAAAGCAGCCATCACTTGCTTTTCTAGATCCTCGAATTTCTTAAACTGTCGATTCAGGAGTTCCTCAATTAAATCGGTATAGAAGGTAGTGACGTAGGCTAGCACCTCTTTCACATGCCCGCCAAACAGATCTTTAACCCCATTCGCCACAAGCTCTAGAATCAGCGGATTGCCGCCATATTTTTCAATTAGTTGCTGCCAGCTCTGCTCATCGGTCAAGCCTTTGTCTCGCAGAATACGTTTGGCAGATTCATGATCTAGATCCTTGAGGATCAACGTTTGAGCTGCCAGTCCGCCCAATCGCCAACGCTCTAGGGACTCAAATGGTTCCTCTGAGGTCAATAAGAAGCAACTGCGGTGGGATGCTCCAACCATGTGTCTCAAGAAGGGTTGGTATTCCTGATGCCCCCGCATCGACTCGGCAGAATCCAGGATGACCAGACAACGGCGAGCTTGCAAGCGATCGATTAGCCGAGTGATTAAATTTTTAGAGACTACGTTGGTCGTTGGCTCACTGCTCCCCGATTCTTTGCTTTCTGACTTCCCGCTATCTAGATCCGGGTTTGCTGACCCACTCAGAAAGCCCAGAAGTTCTTCTAATAGTGAATCAAGCGGCGGAACAGGGTAAGCAGACTTCCAGATCACACAGTTCCATTCATGGGCAGACAGGGAGTTGAGCAGCTTTGCCGTCAAAGCTGTCTTCCCAATTCCCGGAGGGCCCACCAGCACGACGCACTGGTTGCGATCGACTGCCGCTTCGAGATCGGCTAATTCCTTGCCCCGACCATAAAATCTAGGAACGTTGGGTACGCAGTCCCCGAAAACAGGAACCGGGGACAATTTCTGTTCCAAAACATGATGGAAATTCCATTTTGTAACCGATTGTCCCATCGTCTCGGACAACACATCCCATAACTTTTTCCCGACTTGTCGAATATGCGCGAGGCTATAGGGGGTCTGTTTGACAATCTGTTCGTACTTCTCTCCATCCCACGCCCCAGCCAGAATCGCCTTCTCAACATCGCTCAGACTCCTGCCCGACTGGGATAGGAGTTGATCGACCAACCGAATGGCATCCTCTTTGTTCACAGGATATAAATTCTTTTCACTACTATATTTCCTCCAATTCTAACCCCTCAAGTCAAGCGACATCTCAGCGTTAGATCGCGGGAATGACAGAAAAAGACAAAAGCAATACTTTCCCATCATAAAAAGCGCAAAAGTGTTAAAAGTATATAAAAGTGAGACAACTTTGCTCGGTGAGGATTAGAGATGCTAAAACTTGCCGTCTTAAACCAGCATACTCTCACTTGCAATCCTCCTTAAGGAGGAGATCTGTCGTTTCAAGACAGGAGGTAATCTTCATGTGACCAACCCTAAAACTGAATAACCCCAACTAAGAATCAGCGGGGGTTAAAGAACAGTTGAGTGATTCAAAAATCGAGCAGGATTGGAGACTCTAATCTGATTGCTTTCCGAGGGCACTAATTAGGTCATCCAAATTGCCATGCCCATATTCTAGGAGCAATTTGTCTTAGATGGCAACTTTTTTGCTCTTTGATTTGGCATGACTTGATTCTGCTCTCTTCGCATTGAGACAGGTGTTTACTGCTGTCTCACTCAATAGGAGAGACATCAATGTCAGATATGATCAAAGGTTCTCAGGAAGAATCTCGGCATCCGTATGGCTATTGCAAGATCTGCCAATTACCTGTGGAAATTCCAGGACTCACAACCTCCAAATGTCCAAAACATGGATGGATTTCTACAGCGTTTAGCGTGACCGATCAGATCCAAAAGCAACCAGCCGAGATATGCAAACAGAAACAAACAGCCGTTTTGCCAGAAGAGAAATCTTCCACTTCAAACTCACCAAATTCAACTTCAACCAAGCCACCCCATTCAAAAGGACAGGCAAAGACTCAAACTTCTTCAACACCAGAATCCACGCAACCAGTCAATCAAGTCGCTGAGGCGAGACGAACTCAGCTTGACCTGTGGGGAGGTGCAGCATGATGACCCTTGCCCCTTTACTATCCGCATTCCCACAAGCTGATTTCGCTCGCAAAATAGAATGGGAGTTTATCACAGGTAGCACAATCCATCCTACGCTCTATCAAGTTGCAACCCAGATTGTCAGCGACACCGAAATACTGCCTGGAGGAGAACCTTGCTTCCCAATCCATGAAGCTCTAAATTGGCACATCACACGCTTTGGTCATCGAGCACGAGAGACAATGAATGCCGTCTTGCTGCTCAACGAGGATAGCTCCTGCTGGCAGGCAAAACTGAGTCAGCCAGTAATTGACTCTAAAAAGCAAAAACCTCGCAAATACGAAACACCTGTTGGCAATGGCTCAAGAGTTTACATGCCTGCTGTTCCGGCTGAAATTCGCCAACGAATTAGCCAGCGCTATGGCATTCAAGTTCCTCTGGAAGGTTCATTCTGGGATTGGGTTGAAGCCCATCCAGAAATTCCAATGGTGCCAACTGAAGGCGGCAAGAAGGGGTTGTCTCTATTGAGTGCAGGATATGTGCCTTTGGCGCTGTATGGGGTGAATGGAGGGTATTCCAGGCAACCAGGAGACACAAGGGTATTAGTTCCAGATGTTGCCAGGTTTGCTACACCCGGAAGACAATTCATTTTTGCATTTGACCAGGATTCAAAGGACTCCGCTAAACGCCGAGTCGCCGTAGCCCTTTACCGATTCGGTGGATTACTGCTGCAATCAGGCTGTCTGGTTAAAGTCGCCTCATGGGATCACCAGCAAGGAAAAGGCGTGGACGATTTGACTGCCAATTGTGGAGTGACAGAGTGGAATACTGCCTACTCAGAAGCGATCGCACTGGAACATTGGCAAATTTGGCAACGACTAGAGCGCCGACTGACTTATCCAGCTTCAATTCGGCTCACTACGGCAGACCTATCAGATCTACAGCTCAATAATCTTCCCAAATGTGGCATCATCGCGATCGCCAGTCCCAAAGGAACTGGCAAAACCAAATACATTCATTCGTTGGTAGAGACAGGCGAAAAAGTTCTAGCCAGTGGACACAGAATTGCCCTGATGCGAAACCTGTGTTCGCGTTTAGAGCTGGACTACAAAGGGGATTTGGATAAGGTCAATGGAGCATTCATCACTGGGGCAGGTTACACCCTGCGCATTGGGTTATGTGTGGATTCACTGCTGTCAATCGATCCCAACAAGTTTGCTGGGTGTGATTTGATTCTAGACGAAGTGGTTCAAGTTCTCCGGCATCTGCTGACATCCAGCACTTGTGCTAGAGATGGCAAACGCCCAGCACTATTGGCACGATTTCGGGAACTCGTTCAAGCCGCTCGTCGAGTCATTGTCGCAGATGCGGACCTGGATAACGCGACAATGAGTTATCTCAAGTCCTTACGGGGCAGTGATGATTCCGTTTTCTTGCTTCAAAACGCCTATCAAGCCGAAGGTTATCCCGTGCGTTTTCTTCAGGCTTCAGACCGCACAACGATCGTGGGTGAAATCATGGCTGCCGTAAAAGCTCTTGCTCCCGGCAAGGCAGTGTTTATTGCGACAGATAGTAAGGGAACCAGTAAGGCGATCGCTCGACTGCTTGATCAACATCATCTCAAAAAGCGGTTGTTGTTAGTCAATTCCGAAACCAGTGGGGGAGAGTGTGAACGGGAGTTCATTCAAACACCAGATACTGTTTTAGAGCGCCATGAGTACGATGTCATTATTTGTTCTCCGTCAGTCGCAACCGGAGTCAGCATCGAAACAAAAGACGTGATTGCAGCCGTGTACGGCATCTTCACGGGAGTCTCAAGCACCGATGCAGACATGACTCAGGCATTAGGAAGAGTCCGAGAACCCGTGGAACGAGTGGTTTGGTGTGATCAAAAAGGAACAAACTTTTCAAAGGTGAGCCGATCCACCAACCAACTAGAAATCAAAAGCCATTTACAGCAAAAAACAACGGCGACGGTTCGGCTGATTCGCTCTGGTCTGCGGGAAGATTTAGCAGGAGATTTAACGCAGTACGATTGGCAGAACGACCCCCATCTAAACCTCTACTGTCAAATTTCAGCCGACCAAAACTTTGCGATGTACCATCTCCGAAATGCATTGCTGGTTCGACTTCAGTTTGAGGGAAATCAGGTCAGTGTTGAGGATCGAACTTCTGATCCTGCTGTAAAACTCTTGCTGGCAACAGCCAAACAGGAAATTCGGGAAATCGATGCTGAAACACTGGTTGCGATCGAGGATCTCACCTATACAGAGGTGGCAGCCTTGGAGCAGAAAGAAGGACTCAGTTCAGAAGAGTCACTGGCAATCTCCAGGTATTACTTCAAAGAGTTTTATGCACTGGATTCGATTACCGTTGAGAATGTGCTTTGGGATAACGAGGGCAGACGCAGAGCAGAATTACTTAGCCTGGAAGCACAGTTGTTTCCAGGGCTTGCCATTGATAGGGTTGCCCGTTCCCTTGAGAGACAGGCAACCTGGAACCAGAGCTACTGCCCCTGGGATATTTCCAATGCGGAGTTGCGACGAACCATCCGATCTGTGATCGGAATCGATGAGTTGCTGGCAAAGCTACAGGCTGGGTGGACATGGACTCAATATGACTTGGAACCTTACGCAGCAAAAGCAAGAGCCTTCGCTAAACAGATCAAAGTCGCTCTGCACCTGACGATTTCTGACAAGATGAGCGACACTCAAGTCGTTCACCAACTTCTGGCTCAATTAGGCGTAAAAGTTGAGCAGGCTTGCTGGTCTCGCTCTGTTGCAGGACATGAAGGTGAAAAATTGCGAGTCTACCAACTTCACCAGGATCATTGGATCTGCGTGTGGGCAGTGCTTCAGCGACGGCAAGCGAAACGTCAACAAATTCAGCAGCAGTCCTTAATGAAAGAGACCTTGACTGGATCACCCGTTGTTTTTGAGTTTAAAGACGGCACGGGTGATCCGGCTTCCAAAGATGACTGGAGTTTCCAGGAATCCCCGACGGAGGAAGAATTCAACACAGCCTTACAGGATTATGGGAATGGTGGTGATTACGTTGAATCACCCGTTTTAGCCAGCAGCAAGCCAACTTTTGAACCAGGAGAAGCAACGATATCTCTATCCGTGGATGAGCCAGTGATTTGAATTTGGGGTAGTGCTAAACAGGTAAGGATGCATTGTAGTGGTGAACAAAGTACCAAATTGCTCCAATGTGGTTCTCTAATACCAATTTAAATGGTGGTAACGACAGATAGTGCATCTAGGATGAAGGAGTATCCAGTCAGGGAAGCAATCACT
>NZ_JBFPDP010000083.1:0-12091 GCF_040830845.1 Sivoneniella epilithica UHCC 1019 | reverse complement strand
GACTATAGCGCTGCAACATTTACTCCTTTATGGACCTTGGTGACGATGTGGAACTGCTACTTTTATGTCAGCGATGGCAATCGAGTCTATCCTGTGTTTATCCCGACCAAGACCACATTGTGAGCAAAACTGACATGACACGAGTGGAAGGAGAGAACACTCGCTTAAGACATTATTTAGCCCGACTGCATCGCAAAACGTTGTGCTATTCAAAGTCAGTAGAAATACTGGGACACTTGGTTCGGTTGCTACTTCCACTATCTGAAGTTATGGGAAGTTCCTGTTCCTACATGACTCATACTCTTAGAGTCATACTCTTATTCAGCAACGCCAGGTTTTAGAAGGTTTTTGCCTTGATAGACCTGAAACACATCCACGATCGCACCGCCGCGCCAAATAGGTATTTCTCCAATTTGTTCAAAGCTTTGAAAATAGTCTGCATATTGAGTGGCATTGGATTGACGCTGAGGGCTGAGATAGAGTCCATTTTTGCCAACCCATTCTGCCGCCGTTGACCAAAACGCAAACCCCCGCAAGTCATCGTTAAAGCAAATAATGGGCGGAGGGTTGAGCGGTGCCAGCGCCATGCCCACATAACCCGCCATAAAAATATCGTTCGCAAAGACAAAATCGGCTTGTTTCAGTGCATGGGTCAAAATAGCCGAGTCTTCAAACCCACGGCGAACCTGTTGAATATCCACCAATTGCACAGACCCATCGACGGTTACTGGAATCAATCCACCGAAAACAGCATAAGCACTGGACTTTTGCAATGTCCCCAAGGTGAGATGAGAGAGGGCGATCGCCAGCAATATACTAATGATCACCGCTGAACTTTGCAGCCACCGCCGCACACCATGAGGCGACCAGTTTGCAGCGCGATCGCCCAGCAGTAGCGTCATTCCCCAAAATCCGGGCATTGCCCAAGTCGGCAAAATCGGGCGATAGCCACCCATAAAAGTGAAACTCAGGATGATGGGTAGGGAAATCCAAAGAATTAGAAGAGTTTTGAGTTTTGTTCGCGTAGCATCTCCGTAGGAGATATTTTGAGTGCAGGAGGGAAGGAGTGGGATGTTATGCCATTGATTCCAGGTTGTTTTTATGCAGACCCACCACAGCGGAAAGCCAAAGGCAGGGAAGAGATAGCCAATCCCGATGAAAATGAAGCCAATAAGTTCCAACAGGCTATAGCTACGATTTGGAATGGCTCTGCCGGATTGATAACGGAGGGAAACCCAGTCATGTTGAAGGTTCCAGATAATAATCGGAGAAATAGTTAGGAAAAACAGCCCCACTGCTACTAGCATCCAAGGAGATTTGAAGGCGATGCGATGGTGGCGGCTGGTCAGGCAAAATCCAATTAAACCAAGCCCTAAAGCAACTCCATGATATTTACTCAGACAGGCTAGACCTACTACAAGCCCGATCGCGGCAAGTCGCCAGCTTGGATGATACCTCGGTCGGCGAAAAAACTCTTCGGCAGTTAGCAATAGTGCGGCTGACCAAAAAAAGATTAATGGGCTATCGGGTAGGGTTAATACGCCAAAACCAATAAAAAAGATCGGAATTAGCGAGGCGATCGCCATCGTCAAGACTGCCGCTTTTTGAGAAAACAAACGCTTACTAGTAAGGAAGAGCAGAATCAACGCTCCGGTATATAGCAATAGCGAACCAATGCGAATTGTGAATTGGGACACATATCCAGTCAACCAAGGACCTAAACCAGTGGATAAAGCAACCATCAGGGGATGATCAAAATAGCTCCAGTCGGGATGCTGTGTATAGAGATAGTAGTAAGCTTCATCAAAACCGGGGGGGAGCCAAACCGCGATCGCGCTCCGTAGCAACAAGCCACCTACCAACAACCAGGCGATCGGATATGCCCCAAAACCCCACCCCTTGGCAAATTTCTCCATTCGGCTTCCTTCGTTTGCAGTCATCCCCGGCGGATTGAATTTACTACCAATTGCGCCAGCCACCTTTCGATTGAGCCTGTTCACTTGATTGAGCAGGGCGATTGTGCAGCAGCGATTGATAGGTTTGGCTGCTGCCCCAGCGATCAATTTCTCGCGCTCTTAACACGGGCACAGGATGACTTAGTTGCGCCGTCATTGCTTGCTTCAGCAGTTCGCCCAGTTGGTCTTTACTGATATCATCGTAGGCTCGTGCTTGAGCTAAAAAAGCATCTAAATTAAGCTGACTCGCCAAAGTTGGAGAACCGCCTGCCAATTTCATTAGCACTGAAGCCACGACTCTGGGATTTTGGGTTGCCAATAGCGCCGCGCGATCGCAGCTAAATTCTGCACAGCGAACCCACTCCATTAGCTGAGTTTGCAAACTTTGGGCAACCGCCGCCCCCGCGCCCCAGGGAAGTTGCCCCGCCGCCAGCACTAATATGTTTGCCAAGGTCAAATACACGCCATGCTCACACTTCAGATGTCCCAACTCGTGAGCAATCACCGCCTGTACTTCTTCGGGTGTCAGCAAATCAATTAAAGACGTATGCACCACAATAAACGGCTGTTCACCGCGCATGGCAAACGTATAAGCATTCGGCGCGGGATGCTGGCGCACATAAAGCTGCGGCGGTTCCAAATCTAAGACTTTGCAAGCGTCTAAAAGCAAATTGTGTAAGTCAGGCAACTGCTGCTCACTGACCAAAATACTGGAAGCAATATTTTCTAAGTAAAAAAACTGCCCTGCCAATGGACCCAATAAATTTCGGACAATCACATCCAAACCGGGCAACTGCTTAAGGTTTGCCGTAGCTTCTAGATCCAGCGGATGGCGGAAGTGATCGGCACGGAGACCCAGTAGAGGAGTTTTAAAGAAAGCCATGAAGAATGCCAGAAATAGTACAAGCTAGCTCGTGAAACCTGGGGTAGGGCGATCGCGCTTCGCGCAACGTTGCTTGCTTCCCGCAGAAAATAGTCGTTTGCCTTTGTTACTGTCAGTATTCAGTATAACGAGCGTAAAGAACAGTAATGGCATGAAAACACAAAATGGGCGGAGCGCTTGGGTTCCGCCCATCGCGAATCTAAACGACTCTCTAGCTAGGCTGATTCAGTATCGATGGCTTAGGCGACACCATAGCCACGGGATCACAGTCATCTACTTTGACATCTGACTTAACTCGGTGCATCCGAGCGCCGAGCTTTTGTAGCTTAGCCTCTAATTGCTCATAACCCCGATCCAAGTGATGCAAGCCTTGAATAGTGGTTTTGCCATTGGCTGCCAATCCTGCCAACACGAGGGCTGCGGAGGCTCGGAGATCGGTCGCCACTACAGGAGCGCCCGACAGCATCGGAACCCCTCGAATAATGGCGTGGTTTCCTTTAATTCGGATATCTGCTCCCATGCGGCTTAATTCCGGCACATGTCCCATGCGATTTTCAAACACCGTTTCTGAAATAATGCTGTCTCCTTCACTCAGCGTCAACAATGCCATAAACTGCGCCTGCATGTCGGTTGGAAATCCAGGGTAGGGCAAGGTTTCAATATCGGTTGGCAGGATGTTCTGAGACGGAATCACACGAACGCTGTGGGTGCCTTCGTTAACAACCTGCACTCCGATCGCCTGAAGTTTGGCAATCACCGCTGTCAAATGGTCAGGAATCACGGGTGATACCAAAATTTCAGACCGAGTAATTGCGCCAGCCACTAAAAAAGTACCTGCCTCCACTCGGTCAGGAATGATACTGTAATCAGCGGTGTGCAGGCGAGACACGCCAGCGATCGTAATGGTATTCGTGCCAGCCCCACGAATTTTTGCCCCCATCGCCCGACAGAAGTTGGCTAAATCGATCACTTCAGGTTCTTGAGCGGCGTTTTCAATCGTGGTTTCTCCATCTGCCAACGTTGCCGCCATCATCAACGTTTCCGTTGCGCCGACGCTGGGATAATCGAGATAAATCTTGGCTCCTTTTAGCCGCTTGTTTACCCCTTTCACATAGGCATAGACAATTCCATGGTCAATTTGCACTTCTGCCCCCAGTGCTTGCAAGCCGCGAACATGCAAATCAACAGGTCTGGCACCGATCGCGCAGCCGCCGGGTAATGGAATCCGAGCCACTCCTAAGCGGGCAAGCAACGGACCAATCACAAAAAAGCTAGCGCGTAGCTGACTGACCAGTTCATAGGGTGCTTTCGACTGCCCAATCGTGGAAGCGTTGATGATTAAGCGATCGCCCGATCGCTCCAACTTCACCCCCAATGCAGCCAAGATCTCGCTCATGCAAGACACATCAGCGAGAGAGGGCACATTACGAAGAGAGCATTCATCCGAACAAAGTACAGCACCTGCCATCAGCACCAGTGCCGAATTTTTAGCTCCGCTGACGGCAACCTGTCCACTGAGAGTCTGTCCACCCCAAATTTCCAGGATGGAAACGTTTTCTTCGGCAGGGGAATGAGCGTTGGGTAGGCTAGGAGAAAGTGTAATAGGTCTGTCCTCCGCGATTAGCGATTAACTGTGTGACAAATTCGGTCTTGATTCTACCGGAAACATCCCTGATGTCCCAGTTTTTTTTCCAATTGATGATTTGTGATCAGCTACCTGTTTTCGCTGCTTGTCCAAAAGTTTACACGCTGAGTGATTGACAGATAGTTTTAATTACTAGATGATTGGAAGTCGCGGATTCACCCGTGCTGCTAGCGGAACTGGCGGAATTGGTAGACGCGCTAGATTCAGGTTCTAGTGTCTGCAAAGACTTCCGGGTTCAAGTCCCGGGTTCCGCATTGATATAGAGTGTCTTGGGCAACCTGATAGTTGCCCATTTTTTTACTTTTTTGTATTAAAAATAGTTAATTATCTTTAATACTTTCAATTAAGTTTGATATTAAATTCCAATCATTCTGGCTTCATGTTGACTAGCTTACAAAATCCTTTAGTGAAGCAGATCCGCAAGTTGCATCGTGCCAAAGAGCGACGAGAACAGCAGCTTTTCCTATTGGAAGGGACTCACTTGGTTGCAGCTGCTTGTCTTGCCGATCGCCCCCTGGTCACGGTCTGTCATACACCCGATTGGCAACTGCGCTATCCAGAACTCTGTCAGCAAATTGAACAACGCGCTCAGCGCTTGGAAGTCGTGAGTCCAGAGGTGCTACGGGCGATCGCTACAACGGTGGAGCCAGATGGAATTATTGCCACAGTCGAGCGATCGTCTACTGCTGCACCAACCTTTCATCAGTTAGGGCTAGTGCTGGAAACAATTCAAGATCCTGGAAATCTGGGGACTATCATTCGCACAGCAGCGGCGGCGGGAGCCGACGGGCTATTGCTGAGCGCTGATAGTGTGGATATTGATCACCCCAAAGTGCTGCGAGCCTCTGCTGGGCAATGGTTTCACCTACCGATGGCAGTTAGCCCCGACCTGCTAGCCACGATCGCCCCTTATCGCCAGCAAGGGTTTCAAATTGTTGCCACTCTGCCTACTGCTGACCGCACCTATTGGGACGTAGATTTTTGCAAGCCCACACTTCTCCTGCTCGGAAATGAAGGCGCAGGATTATCACCTGATCTTGCTGCCTTAGCAAACTACAGCGTTCAGATTCCTCTAGCCGTTGGAGTGGAATCGTTAAATGTGGCGATCGCAACGGCTTTGTTGTTATATGAAGCGAAACGACAGCAGACAGTTGACTAGACTCAGCGCCCTACATCGGTTCTGAAGATCGATTACTTTGAATAAACTGCTCCAAGTCAGCGATCGCATCTTCAAAACTGCTTAAACTAACCTGGGTAGTCTCTTGGGTGGCTTGTTTAGAGGTATCTGGCATTGCTGGAGAATTCTGGGGTAGGGATTCTCCAACCGATTTAGCAGGTTTAGATTCAGCAGGCTCAAAGGTTTGCTCTAACTGTGCAAGCGACTCCATGAATGCTTGTGCGGCGGCTTGGCGCTCAGGCGGCGGCTGTCCCATAGTTGTAGCTCCAAAGCGGTCTGAAATACTAAAAGCCAGATTCACCCTTTTCCTGATCATGACATCCATCCTGGAAACTAAGTTAGGGTTAGTTTGCCCAATAATATCCCTATTCTCTGCAAACGTCCTGAGTGAACCTAAGCAGACAAAACTGGCATAAAACCGCAAAATCCGATCAAATATAAAACTAGGGTTGTCTGATGGATAACATCCGACGGAAAATACGGAGAATAAGCAGGAGAGAACTGTGAGTGAGCCATTGGATTACGATTTGCTGATTATTGGGGCGGGTGTAGGCGGACATGGGGCTGCTCTACATGCCGTCAGTTGTGGATTAAAGACTGCCATTGTAGAAGCAGGAGATATGGGCGGCACCTGCGTGAATCGGGGCTGCATCCCATCCAAAGCGCTGCTAGCAGCTTCGGGAAAGGTACGTGAACTGCGTGATACTCGTCATCTGGAATCGTTGGGAATTGGGCTTTCAACCGTGTCGTTTGACCGAGCCGCGATCGCGAATCATGCCAACACCATCGTAAGCAAACAGCGAGAAGCCTTGACTGGCAGCCTAAAACGTCTTGGAGTAGACATCATTCAAGGCTGGGGACGAGTCACTGCAACTCAAAAGGTGACGGTTGCTACACCCAATGGCGATCGCGTGATTACGGCTAAAGATATTATTTTGGCAACTGGATCGGTGCCTTTTGTGCCGCCCGGTGTGGAAATTGATGGTAAAACCGTTTTCACTAGCGATGATGCAGTGCGGTTAGAATCTTTGCCGCCTTGGATTGCGATCGTCGGCAGTGGCTACATTGGGCTAGAATTTGCCGATGTGTATTCAGCGTTAGGCTGCGAAATCACTCTCATCGAAGCCCTAGATTATCTAATGCCGGGATTTGATCCCGATGTCGCAAAACTAGCTCAGCGCGTATTGATTACCCCGCGAGATATTGAAACAAAAGTCGGCGTGTTAGCAAAACGGGTGACTCCGGGATCGCCTGTGGTGATTGAACTGGCGGATGCCAAAACGAAAGAGGTTGTCGAAGTTTTGGAGGTGGATGCCTGCCTGATTGCCACGGGACGCATTCCCTATACCAAAAACCTAGGATTAGAAGCCGTTGGCGTTGAACTCGATCGCCGGGGTTTTATCCCCGTTGATGATTATTTGGCAGTGGTCAAAGAGGGGCAGCCCGTGCCGCATCTCTGGGCGATCGGCGATGCCACAGGCAAAATGATGTTGGCGCATACTGCATCGGCTCAGGGAGTTGCTGCGATCGAAACAATTTGTGGACGACCTCGTATTGTTGATTATCACAGCATTCCAGCTGCTGCCTTTACCCATCCGGAAATTGGATTTGTCGGCATGACAGAACCCGCTGCTCAAGACAAAGCAAAGGCTGAAGGATTTGAAGTGGGCGTGGCAAGGACGTATTTTAAGGGGAATGCAAAAGCGATCGCCGAAGGAGAAACCGAAGGGCTGGCTAAAGTCATTTTTCGGAAAGACACCGGCGAAGTATTAGGGGTTCACATTTTTGGGCTACATGCCTCCGATCTAATCCAGGAAGCCGCCAACGCGATCGCCGATCGCCAATCGGTTCAAACCCTCGCCTTTTTAGTTCACGCTCATCCTACGCTTTCAGAAGTGCTGGATGAAGCCTATAAACGAGCCGTTGGAACGCACTAGAGAAGAGGCTAGATTTTTGGGTTTCAGGGTTCGGGTTTCGAGTTTCGGAATCTAGATTTCCGCCAACTCCCTACCCAAGTTGCGTTACGCTATCGAAATAGCTTGGCGTGAACGAGATTGCACTTTTCCTAACGCGATGTGCAACTAATTGCCCTCACCCCAAACCCCTCTCCTATAGGAGAGGGGCTTTCAGAGATTTTCAGTTCCTTCTCCCTGCGGGAGAGGGCTAGGGAGAGGGCAGTCTTTGCAGGTATTTTAGGAAAGTTGCACATTAGATTTTCCTAGTAGTTTCCGATCTGCTACCCGCTATATTCTGAAACCTGTTCTTTGCCATCCGAAACCTGTTCTATGCAAATTCGTCGTCGTCCTCCGAATCCTACTATTGCAG
The DNA here is from genome assembly GCF_040830845.1 of Sivoneniella epilithica UHCC 1019. Lineage (NCBI taxonomy): Bacteria > Bacillati > Cyanobacteriota > Cyanophyceae > Leptolyngbyales > Leptolyngbyaceae > Sivoneniella > Sivoneniella epilithica. The sequence continues at coordinate 4,106 of NZ_JBFPDP010000083.1, read as the reverse complement.
TAGAGTACTTGCGCTACCAAATCAAAGCAGATGATGCGGCTCCACAAAATATTTTGGAGGAAATTGTTTGGCATAAGGAAACCGAAGTTGATCAGTTGCGGGAGGCAGTGCCACTCGTTGAGCTTCGTAAACGGATGTTAACGGCTCCACCGGTGCGAAATTTTTTGGCAGCATTGCAGCAATCAGTGACCCAACCTGCGGTGATTGCGGAAGTGAAAAAGGCTTCTCCTAGCAAAGGAGTAATTCGAGAAGATTTTGACCCAGTGGCGATCGCCCAAGCTTATGAGCAAGGAGGCGCAACCTGTCTATCGGTTCTAACCGACTCAAAATTCTTTCAGGGTAGCTTTGAATATTTGGCAGCAATTCGGGCGGCAACGAATCTGCCGCTGCTGTGCAAAGATTTTATTCTGTATCCCTATCAGATGTTTTATGCACGGGTTCATGGAGCTGATGCCGTATTGTTCATTGCTGCCATCCTGACGGATCAAGATCTGCCATACTTCATTAAGATTGCGCGATCGCTGGGGTTGACTGCCCTAATTGAAGTCCATACGCAGGAGGAGCTTGATCGGGTTCTAGCGCTGGAAGATATTGGTCTGATTGGCATCAACAATCGAAATTTACAAGATTTCTCCGTTGACCTGCACACTACTTGCACCTTGTTATCAAACCGAAATCAGCAAATTCGCGATCGCCAGATTTCAATCGTCAGTGAGTCGGGACTTCATACCGCTGCCGATTTGAACCAAGTGAGTCAAGCAGGAGCCAGCGCCGTTTTGATTGGTGAATCGCTAATAAAACAACCCGATCCAGGAATTGCCCTTGCTCAATTATTGGGATCATTCAAGGCTGAAACTGTTGCACTCAATGTGAATTCATAGTTGTTTTGAATAAAAATTAACCATTAACGTCTATTCATGCAACTTAGATCTAGGTTTTTGTATTCCTCACCGCCGTTTGATTCTTTAATCCCTCAGTAAGTTAAGTCACCCATGGAACCGATCCCTTTACCCTCTCACGTCCACTATGAACTACTTTTACAATTGTTAGAACGGCAAACAATGTTGGCAGTAGAACAAAAACCGGGTCTTCATGACCAAGTGCAGCAGCTTATTATTACGATGCGTAAAGCTATCTCTCAGCAAAAACGGCTAGAAGAGGCATGTGAACGCTATCAGCTACCGATTGACTATCGCTGGTCGCTGAACACCCCTGCACAAACAGCCGCCCAAACTGAACGAGTATCTAAAGATTTTCTGAGCTTGCACCCAGAATAGTTTAAACGAATGCAGTAGAATAACAAGATCTTAAACAGGCTTGTTTACTGCATGACTACCAAAATCGTCTCCTATAGCGATTTTGTGGCTCCAACAAAAGGCTAATCAACGTCTTTGGGAGGTTCCAAGTGACCGAACCAACTTTAGCTCGCAGCGATCGATCGCCCAAAGAGAATGGCTGTCCCAGCATCGATTCTACGAGGTTTTCGATCGCGAAATCGTCTGACCCTGAGCAGCTTTGGTTAGATCTAGGCGAAACTTCACCGTCTGACAAGCCCAAAAAGGCGGAGTCTTTAACGTCTGCTCTGTTCACCGAAGCTCCATTGTCAAGCTACAAAGCAGATCGTGCTACAAAACAAGCACCACATCAAGAGGCTTTAAGAGATGAATTACAGTCTTGGCAATCCCTGATAGATGAGCAAGTTGAACGCATTCACGACCTAGAGCAAGCGTTAGACCAATCAGTATCCTCTGTAGCTGATCTCCGGCTGCAACTGGTTAATCAGCAGTTTCTTGAAGCGCAATTAGCGTCAACTGAGGAAATCGCCAATATCCAGCAGCAAGCGATTACTCAGCTAAAGCAAAGGCTAGCCCAGCAGCAGCTAGCTTTGGAAGCCTATGAGAGCCAAACCAACGGTGAAACTCAGTCATTTCAAGACTTATTGGTTTCGCTTGAAGATCTGGCAGAAGGGCAGCAAACCAATCTCAAGCGGTTATGGCTTCGGATTCATAGCGATCGCGCCGAAACCCAAGCCCAACAGACATATTTAGATTGGCTAACTAAGCTGCAAGCCAAACCTTTAGATCAGCAAAGTCTAGAAATACTATCTCAATCCCTGGATATCGATCTTGCTGATTCCACGATTTCACCAGAGCAACTGCAACCCACTCTTTTAGAATTGGGGCAGCATTTAACCAAGCGGCAAGCAGCGATTGAACAGTTGGAAATGGAACTGCATCGCGCTCATATTGCTTTGCAAGAACAGCAGGCAATGATCGACACGTTGCAGCAAACTCATGCCACGAGACATCTTACTAGCGATAGCCCGTTAGATAAAGAATTGTTTGCGGCTCACTGCAAGATTCAAGAGTTAGAAATTCAGCTATCTAAACAAACGACGACTCAAGCAATGCTTCAGCATTTTTGCCAAGAGCTTGAGCAAACTCGCGATCGTCACCAAGCCCGCATTACTGAGTTAGAGCATCAGACCGCAGACATGCAAGAGCAAATCCTCAAGCAAGCTCAGCAAGCAAGCGAATATGAGACAGCAATTCAACACTGGAAAGATCGCTATCACAATAGCCACGACTATCTAAATCGGCTGAAAGAACTGATCGAACAAGTGTTGCCGAATTCTTCAGCCGAATTGTCAGAGATCTTAGCTATTATTCAAACGGCAACCGCTGATGCTACCGACATAGAGGGCGATCGCTCTGACGTAGTTTCACTTAAAAGCTCCAAGATGGACGTTCCTGATTTTCTGCTGCGTCGCCATCGCTATCGAGTGCGTTCTTAAACTTCTTAAAAGACGCGATCGTAGAAACTCGCAGTTTTAAGTGTAATTTGATACTCTGATTTAGAATCATTAGAGTACTTTAACCGCAATAATGCCCAAATGATGAGTCGGCTCTCTAACCGGCGGGATGTTGCGTAATTTCTAGGAGAAGATTTCTAGAAGTTTATCTTAAATTAAAATAGTTGTTATGTAGTGTTGCTTTCAGGGAACTCTAGGCAAGTAATTTACCCCCTTTGAAATATGAAGATGTGGGAAAATAAAAACTTACTATTTAGAAAAGCTGCCTTGAAAAGTAAGGCTGTCATCCTAATTAACGGAGCGTAATATAAATTGCTTCACGTTATAGATTCTTTAAACATCCTGATCAATCAATGTCCGCACAATGCCTGCTAAATTCCAAGCAATTTTCCTGTAATGAACCTGTGTAATGTCTGGGGAATACTGAATGAGTTCTGAGCCACACTTAAATGAAAGTCTGATTCACGGGGTATCTGAGCGATCGATCTCAGAAGCGTCTCAGATTATTCTGCCGCAAAAATTTGAGCCTGATTCTGTGTCTCAAGGAATAGATGGAGAAAGGGAAGATGTTGCATTTGCAAAAGCTCAAACACTGATGATTGACTTGGAGCAAACTCCAGTTAGTCAATGCTCTGAAGGGTTGAGCGTACCGACTGAAATGCCTTTAAAGCATTACATTCAAGGTGTTGTTCAGGGACAACACTCTTATTTGATCACTAACTTGCTAGGTGGATCGTTGACCCTGTTTCAACCTCAGATGGTGTGGACAGTGGGGCGAAACCGAGGAGCCGCTTTACCCTTGCGCGATCGCCTGTTGTCTCGCCGTCATGCCGTCATTATGTTTGTTTTGCAAGAAGGATTTAACCTAGTTGATCTAAATAGCATGAACGGCTCGTTTCTAAATGGCAATCGCATTCAACAGCGACAGTTGCTCAAAGATGGCGATCGCATCCGGTTAGGTAGTTTTGAATTCAACTTTTTTATCAGCCAAACCAGCCGAACCATTGAGCCAATTCATCCCGAAGTCCTTGCTCGCTTCACCAGTTCAAAATCTTGCCAAGAGGGATTTATGGACTACTCTGCTTTAGAAGAACCAGAAATCTTGTTTAGAGAACTACCAAAGGGTTAAAGGACGAGAGGCGAAGAGCGAGAGGTGATAGACAAATTCAGGACTTACGCAAAAGTCATTAGAACCGATGGATGCTTGAGTTGGGCAGTCAAGTAATCCGAGAGCATTCCATACTTGATCTGATAAACCGTTTTGCCTGTCTGATAAGCGATCGCCTTCAGGCGA
>NZ_JBFPDP010000082.1:0-12823 GCF_040830845.1 Sivoneniella epilithica UHCC 1019 | reverse complement strand
CACGCTACGCGAACGAAGGCAGAATAAGTTTGGCAAGGTGTGGGAGCAATCGAAGGTCACGACGCGATTGGTTGTGATACCAAGTTGTCTTCAAAAACGTAACAATTTCGTGCTGAGCGAAATGCCTTACAGCAAGACATCTCAGAGGTTTTTTTGCTACTACTCAAAATGACGCTTCGGAGCGCAACTTGGTATGAGCTATTTCAATTGGATTTGGCAGCACAGTCGTTTCAAGACAACCGCTGCTCAACGAGCAAATTTAGCCGATCGCTGTTGGAGTTGGCACGATATTGCAATTTGCCCCACAATTATTTGACGCACAATCTTGCATTGTCGGATCGATTGCCAAACAATTGTTGAAGCACTCACGCTTATCATCAAGTGAAATTGGACAGGTTGTCGGGTTTTGTGACCAGAGCCATTTCACCAATGCCTTTCAACGTCCGATAAAACTTACTCCTCGTCAGTACCGTAATCAGCAATAGACTGAACAAACAGAACGGAATTTTGCAACGATTTGAGCGCAATTCTACAAGACATTCGCATCCGGCTTCTCTGGCGCATCGAGGTCTTTAGCAATCTACAAAGCTTCTGGTTTAGATCGACATTCCTCAGTCCAGCAGCCGTGTTTGAACCAGGTGAACGAACGGGCAAATTTCGAGTAGGTAGTAAGCAATTGTTGTTGAATGAGCAGGGTGAAAGCTATATTTCTGCGGAAGATTACGCGATCGCTCTGCTGGGTGAGGTTGAAAATCCCCAACATCTGCACCAGCAAATGACCATCGTTCAGTATGTAAAATAGCAAACAGATTCAATCAAGATTCAAATTTTTCATCTGGACAGAAATTTCAGTCGCATCTCTTCTTGATGTAAAGTCTAATGACTTTCAGAAATTCGTATAAAACAGGTGAAACGTTCTCCAACAGCCATACCACTGCTACTTCGACTTGCGGAGTTACACCCTGTAGCGGTTTGTAGACAACACCTGCTCGTTGCAGATTTTGTAGTGAGGCTGGAACCAAGGCAATTCCCATTTTTGCTGAAACCAGTCCAATAATCGTCTGCATTTGAACCGCCTTCTGCATTACCTTAGGGCTAAAGTTTGCCTGGTGACAGAAGCTCACGATCTGGTCATAGAGACCTGGTCCAAGATGGCGCGGAAACAAGATGAAGGATTCATCAGCGAGTGCATTAATCGAGATTGTGGTTTCATTTACGAGTGGGTGTGTTTCAGGCAGAGCTACAACCAGTGGTTCTCGCAAAATTGATTCTAATGCGAGGCGATCGTCCTTCAGCGGTGGATGACAAAAGCCAACTTCGATCTGATGATTTTGCAATGCCTCCTCCTGTTGAGTAGTGGTCAATTCCTGCAATACCAGATTCACTTGCGGAAATTGTTCGCGATATTGAGACAGAATCGCGGGCAAAATGTCATAAACAACGGTACTGGTAAATCCAATCATCAAAGTTCCGCTCTCGCCGCTGCCTGCTCGTTGAGTATCGCTTACCGCCTGTTCTACTTGAGTTAGAATCCGGTAAGTTGCCTGCAATAAGACTTGTCCTGCCTCGGTTAACTGAACCTGACGCTTCGTGCGTCGATGGAATAGTTCGACCCCTAATTCTGTTTCCAATTGTTTGATCTGCTGACTAAGTGGGGGTTGAGCGATATGCAACCGTTCGGCTGCCCGATTGAAATGCAGTTCTTCGGCAACCGCTACAAAATAACGCAGGTGACGCAGTTCCATTTTTGATATGTTTCTCGTCTTAAATCCATCAAATCATATATTGGACATCCCTAAAAACGCTTTCTATACTCCAAGAATAATCAATCATGAGCATTCACGAGGACGAAAGTATGCAAGAGAATTTGAGAAGCCAGAAGATTACCCAGGGTTTACAGCGATCGCCTAACCGCGCCCTGCTGCGAGCTGTTGGGTTTAAGGATACCGATTTCACCAAGCCGATTGTGGGAATCGCGAGTGCTCACAGTACGATCACGCCCTGCAACATGGGAATTGCCCCTCTAGCAACAGAAGCCGAAGCCGGGATTCGAGCAGCCGAGGCGATGCCTCAACTATTTGGCACGATCACGGTCAGTGATGGCATTTCAATGGGCACTGAAGGGATGAAATATTCGCTGGTATCCCGCGATGTGATTGCAGACTCGATCGAAACGGCTTGCAACGCTCAAAGCATGGATGGAGTGCTGGCGATCGGCGGCTGCGATAAAAATATGCCCGGTGCGATGATCGCGATCGCACGCATGAATATTCCAGCCATTTTTGTCTACGGTGGCACGATTAAACCAGGTCATCTAGAGGGTCAAGATTTGACGTTAGTCAGTTCCTTTGAAGCCGTTGGGCAATACAGTGCAGGCAGAATTGATGAGGCGATGCTCTATGCCGTCGAGCGCAATGCCTGTCCAGGATCGGGTTCCTGTGGCGGCATGTTTACGGCGAACACGATGTCGGCTGCTTTTGAGGCGATGGGCATGAGTTTGATGTATTCGTCCACAATGTCTACGATCGCCCCAGAAAAAGCAGCAAACACGGCACTGGCAGGAAAAGTATTAGTGGAAGCGATCCGCCAGCAGATCTTGCCACGAGATATTATTACGCGCCAATCGATCGAAAATGCTGTTTCAGTTGTGATGGCGGTTGGGGGTTCCACCAATGCTGTTTTACATTTTCTGGCGATCGCTCATGCGGCTGAAGTACCGTGGACGATTGATGATTTTGAAACCATTCGGGAACGAGTTCCGGTGCTATGTGACCTCAAACCATCGGGGCGTTATGTGGCGACCGATCTTCATGCGGTAGGCGGCATCCCCCAAGTGATGAAAATGCTGCTGGCACAGAATTTGCTGCACGGTGATTGTTTGACGATTACGGGAGACACGATCGCAGAACGTCTCAAAGACATTCCTAAAGCACCCCCTGCCGACCAGGATGTGATTCGTTCCTGGAGGCATCCCATCTATGCTCAAGGTCATTTGGCGATACTCAAAGGTAATTTGGCAATAGAAGGAGCCGTTGCTAAAATCACGGGCGTGAAAAATCCTAAAATGACTGGACTAGCACGAGTGTTTGAATCTGAGGAAGCCTGCCTGGATGCCATTCTTGCAGGCAAAATTAACGCAGGCGATATCATTGTGATTCGTTATGAAGGACCCAAAGGTGGACCGGGAATGCGAGAAATGTTGGCTCCGACTTCAGCAATTATTGGTGCGGGCTTAGGTGACTCCGTTGGGCTGATCACCGATGGACGTTTTTCGGGTGGGACGTATGGCATGGTCGTCGGTCATGTTGCACCGGAGGCATTTGTGGGTGGAACCATTGCCCTGGTGCAGGAAGGGGATGAAATTACCATCGATGTCCCAGCGAGATCGCTGCATCTACATGTGTCAGAGACAGAACTTGAACAGCGCCGTGCGATCTGGAAACCACCTTTGCCACGCTACACAAGAGGTGTACTTGCCAAGTATGCCAAATTGGTTTCAACGAGTAGTTTAGGTGCGGTGACAGATTTAGTATAGGTCACTGCCGGAGTATTCAGCGAACCATCATTCCTGATATTTGGGGTGGTTGCGGAGCGATTTATGAATTTTCTTCCACCGCTCCTTCTCTGCCAGGGCTGCCCGTTGATCTTGCTTGCGAGTCAGATAGTGCAGTTCCCGCTGCAATTTCTGATAGTTTAGGAAACGCCCTTGGTCAAGGTGTCCGTCAACCAGTGCCTGTTGCACGGCGCAACCGGGTTCTTGTTGGTGTTGGCAATCGCGAAAATGACACTGCTGCGCCAATGTTTCAATCTCTGGAAAGGTTTCTGGCAATCCCTCTGTGCCTGACCATACCTGAAGTTCTCGCATTCCTGGTGTGTCGATCATCAACGCACCAGACGGGAGCAGAATCAACTGGCGATGCGTGGTTGTATGTTTCCCGCGATCGTCTCCTTGGCGAACGGCTTGTACTGTTTGAATTGGCTCACCGTTCAGTTGATTCGCGATCGTGGATTTTCCCACACCTGACGATCCCAGTAGAGCGATCGTTTGACCGGATTGCAGATAGGGTTGGAGGGCATCCATTCCCTGTTGTTGTGCGGCACTCAAAGCAATGACTGGAACACCAATGGCGATCGCTTCGACTGCTGCCACCTGTTGTGCAACCTGCAAACAAAGATCTGCCTTATTCAACACAATCACCGGATTGGCACCACTTTCCCATGCCAGAATCAAATAGCGTTCAATCCGTCTCAGGTTCAAATCGCCATCCAGTCCGGAAACAAGAAATACGGTATCGACATTGGCAGCAATCACCTGTTCCTCAGTTTTACTGCCTGCAACTTTGCGAGAAAATTTGCTCATGCGCGGCAAGATTGCGTGAATGGTGGCGCGATGGTCTGTGGGTCTGGACTGAATCACGACCCAGTCTCCAACGGCTGGGAAGTCTTGAAGGTCAGTAGTTTGATGTCTGAGCTTGCCAGAAACTTCCGCCAATTGCTCACCCTGCTCGGTGTAAAGCAGGTACGTCTGGCGATATTCAACAGCAACTCGACCGACTGCAAATGTTTGTTCGCAGTAGGGTTTCAAGCTGTGAGCATAGCGATCGCTCCAGCCTAATTGTTCTAAATTCATTGGATTTCCTTTCTGTGATAACTTGTGCGCTGCAAGGTTCACAGAAGAGTCCGCATCATCTTGCCGAAATGGTGCAGGAGTGAACGAGACTTCCTGTGTCTTGCGATTGAAGGGTGAGCGTCTTTGCCGTGACGCGATCGGCTAACAATACAGTCATCGTCCACCTCCTTGAGAAGTTCTACAGAAAAACTCCACCCTCACCTTAACTAATTCCTGATTTTCTGAATCAATTTTGCTGTAAATTTTGGCTTCGATTTGGTAAGCGGCTCCGCAGCTTTGCAGCAATTCGTAATTCGTAGAATGTCTTACACTGACTTCTTGAATGCCTGGTGCAATGGAGCTTGAGGATATGACGACTAATCAACCTGTTCCGGTAGATAGCGAAATTGAAGCCATCCTAGAACAACGCATCGATCAGGAGAAACAAAGTGTTGGGATTGTCGTAGGAGTGATTGATGAGAGAGGAGATCGTATCATTACCTATGGGAATCAGGCTCAGACGAATTTCTGTCCAGTGGATGGCAACACCCTGTTTGAAATTGGTTCAATTACCAAAGTGTTTACGGCGCTAGAGCTGGCGAATCTGGTAAAACAAGGCACTCTCAACTTGGACGATCGCATCTCCACGCTTCTGCCTGACGCTGTGAAAGTACCCACTCACAATGGTCAAGAAATTTCCTTGCTGAATTTAGCAACCCATACATCTGGGCTGCCCCGTTTACCCGATAACTTTGCCCCAGCGGATATAAGTAATCCCTATGTCGATTACTCCGTCGAACAGTTGTATACGTTTCTATCCAGCTACCCATTGCCACGGGACATTGGCAGTCAGTACGAATATTCAAATCTAGGCGCAGGGTTGCTGGGGCATCTTCTCAGCCTTAAAACAGGCATGGATTACGAAACGCTCATTACAACCCAGATTACTCAACCGCTGCAAATGAGTGATACGAGCATTCAACTGACTACAGAGCAACATGCTCGATTTGCAACCGGACATAATCTCCTCGGTCAACCCGTTCCTTACTGGGATTTGTCAACCCTGGCAGGTGCAGGAGCCTTGCGAGCTACCGCAAACGATTTGCTCAAATTCCTGGCAGCAAATTTACAGCTTGGATCTTCCCCGTTAAATCCAATCCTCCAGAAAACTCATGTGGTTCAAGCGCCAACGGAAACACTCGGAATGGCGATCGCCCTGGGTTGGCACATCTTGAATCATCATGAGACGGAAATTATCTTTCATGACGGTGGCACAGGTGGATTTCGCAGCTTTTTGGGGTTTGTGAAACAGAAGCGATTAGGAATTGTCGTGCTATCGAATTCAGAGAATGATGTCAATGATATTGGCTTGCATCTGCTGGAACCCCGTTATCCTTTGGCTAAACATCATCCCCCCAAACAACGTCAGGCAATCCCTGTTGATCCCAACCTGTTTGATGCCTATGTGGGACGCTATGAAATCGCTTCAGACTTTATCCTCACCATTACAAAAGAACGCGATCTATTCTATGCTCAAGCCACTGGTCAATCTCAGGTTGAGTTATTTGCAGAAACAGAGACTCAATTTTTCATTACCGAAGTCGATGCTCAAATTACCTTCATTCGAGATTCGCAAGGTCCTGTGAAGCACTTGCTTCTGCATCAGGCAGGACAAGAAATAACAGCCCCAAAATTGAATTAGCATACAGGATCATGATGGGAGGAAAGGCGTTGAGTGAAGCCACAGTTTCGATGATTCAAGCCAAGCGAGATCCGGCACTGAAGGCGATCGTGCAAAAAAGAATCCCGCTGTTCTACAGTCAAGGAGCCGATTTAGCGAACGATCGTCCCGCCCATGTTCGCGCCGGTTCCAGCCTCAGTTGGTTGGGCGATAAACTTGCTCTAGTTCAAGATGATGCCAACTTTCTGGTGTTCATTGATCCAGACAGCCTGACCGTTGAGGCAATCACCCTTGCTGCGGGAGAAGCAGGAGTGCGGCAGTTTGATGACTTGCGCGGTAACAAACGCTTTAAGTTGGACTTAGAAGCCTGTACCACAGTTCCAACTCCAAATGGCGACTTATTTCTGGCGTTTGGCTCTGGCTCAATGGCACAACGGGAGCAAATTTTAATGGTGCAGGCATCTGACCCAACCACCCCAACATTGAAACAGGCAAGTGCTTTGTATGCCCAACTGCGAGCCTACACTTCGTTTTCCGGCAGCGAACTCAATATTGAAGGAGCCATTTTTCAGGAGGGTCAACTTCGGTTATTCAATCGTGGCAATGGCAAGCCTGACGATAATCTGTTGCCAGTGAATGCGACGGTTGATTTGAACTGGGACAGCTTTTTAGCGTATTTGGACATTCCAGAGCATCACCAACCCCCAGCATTGCAGCACATCTGTCAGTATGATTTGGGCAACTTGCATGGTCTGAACTTGAGTTTTACCGATGAGATCGCGACTCAAAAAGGCATTATTTTCTCAGCAGCGGCAGAGGATTCGCCGGATGTCACCTTAGATGGCAGGGTCACAGGTTCAGTATTAGGTATCCTCGATACAAACCCACGCTGAATTGAGCTTCGCACACCGGATGGTTCCCTGTTTACCGAAAAAGTTGAAGGGATTTGTGCCTTCAGAAATGGGGAAAACCGTTTATGGGTTGTGATTGATGCCGATAATCCAAAGTTACCCTGCGAACTGTGCGAGGTTGAATTCATCGCTGCATGACAAATATCTCCAGTACTAACAGTATCGCAACCATTTAGCTTACCAATCGGCGATCGCTGTGAGATATTAGCTATCTTGCTGCAATCGCTCCGTAGCAATCCTGTTAAGTGAGCTTTACATTTCCAACCGTCTATCGCCATACCATTGACTCAATTCCTGCTCAATTCTGTTAAGAATGGCGATCGCTTCCATGATTGATGTTGCATCAGGAGTCAACAACGCAAACACCGACTCAACTTGTCGTTGATAGTCCGATGGACAGAGCGCAAAGCGGTTAGCAAGTGCCACTGCACCTTTCTCATTTAATAGGTACGTTTCATTGAGGGTGAAGAGTACCTGATTCATACAAGCTACACTGCGAAAACAACAGCCTGCGGCATAGGCAACATCACCTCGTGCAACTGCCTTTTGAGCAACGAACAGGGAAAAACTGATTTCCCAGGCAAACTTATCAATTGTTGCCCCTTTAAGGCTAACCGGATAGAGCGTTGTCTTAGCTTTCAAAGCAGCTAAAATGCCATTTGGATCGTGAAGCGGCAGACAAAGGGCGACTTCACCCATGTAGATCGAGGACACAAAGCCGTGGGGGTGTCCAGGCTGATAATCAATTGTAATTTGTCCGGTATGGCAGTCATGAATGACCTGATTGACCTGAGCTACATCACGGTAGAGGAAATCGACAGGAACACCATCTACCTTGAGCCAGCCACCACCATTCATCCACTTTCCCCATTCACCAATTGGAGTAATGAGATTCGTGCGATGGTCGTCGTCCACTTCGGAGGCAAGGTGGTTGAGAGCAATCAGATCAGGTGGATTCTCTGGCTGGTAATAAATTCCCAGATCCACATCTGACTTGGGTGTATGGTTGCCTTGTGCCCTTGAACCGCCCAGAGCGATCGCGACAATTCCTTCAATTGACTGCAAGCGATCAATAACGCGAGGAATGAACCGGGGCAATTGCTCATCCATATTGACCCATTCCCATCACTCATTCAAATCTTTGGCTGACGCTTTGATTTTGGTGGCGTTCGGTGTGCGCTAAAGCATTTTTCACTGCGATCTCGTAGCCACACCCTTAGCTGTTGTGGAATTTTCTCCTTTTGCTCCTGCGTCAGGGTGTCATAAAGGGCTAGGGCGCGTTCTCGCTCTCCTCGACAGGCAGCATTGTTATGAGCATCCCAATAGCTGCGGGCAACTCGAATCCGCCGACACACTTCTTTGACCAGTGCCTCTCCCATGAGGGTTTTTTCCTGCTTTGCCATCGTTCCATCCAACTGTCTTGACTCCAATCCTAGCCTACAGAATCACAGGTTCACGGTTATGGTCATCCCAGCCTGACGTAACCGTTCTGCCAGCACATCTCCTAACCCGGTGGCTGGTGTGAGGATGCCTCCTCTCGCCTGTCCATCGGTTAGTTCATCGGTTTGTAGTGCCAGACTCAATGCCGATTCACAGACAAATTTGACCGTTGCTCGATTGCCAGGGTCGCCCTGATCTCGAATGATTCCGCGCACCTTGCGCCCATCGACAGCGGTACCCACCAGTTCACAGGAGAACCACCCCTCGTTCATCGTTTGTTCAGAGGGACCTTCGCCAGGTTGGGGTAGGAAGGGTTGCAGCAGTCCGCGCACTTGGGATTGTTGTAGAACTCCCATGAACAGTCCCAGTCCGGCAGTCACACCGATTGCCTTCAACCATGCCAGGGGTGGGTCAAACTTGAGATACTCTTGATAAGTGAAGTCGGCTCCATATGGTTCCTGCCACTCCTGGTACAAAGCACTACTACGACGGACGATGCGAGTATTGACAACTCCCATGAAAAAGGGAGCAACCCAGGTGTTGAGGTCGGCAACAAAGGAGGGGGCTTGTGGGTCACGATCGCGCTCAGCTTCGGCATGAGAATGAGCGGTCGAGGGATTCAGCAGGAATGGTTCATTCATCTGAGTTGCGTCTGGAGAATCGTAAAGATTGAACGCCGATGCCAGAGTGCCACCGTTAAATCCACCAAATGCTTGAAAATAGGCATTCACTTGCTGACAGGGCACACCCAATTCTCGTTGCAGGTAACGAACGACCAGGTAAGTCCCAAGATCCGATGGAACCGAATCGAAGCCACAACAGGGAATAATGCGCGTGCCATCGGTAGCAGCTTGAGCATGATAGCGATCGATCAAGGTTTTGACCCAGGGCGTTTCTCCACTGATATCGACATAATGAGTTCTGAGCCGAACACAAGCATCGACTAGGGCATTGGCATAGAGGGCAAAGGGTCCAGCCGTGTTGAGGATTACTCGTGCTTGAGAAACGATCGCATCGATCGCCTGCTGATCCTGACTATCGGCAACCAGCACATCTACGGTTATGCCAACCTCATCTCGAACAGCCTCTAACCTCTGGCGATTTCGTCCCGCGATCGCCCATCGCACTAATTCAGGAGCAGCATGGTTAGCAAAATATTGCACCGTCTGCTTGCCAACGAAACCACTGGCACCGTAGAGGACAATATCATAGGGGCGATCGGACATGACAGAATCACTCCTGATAATAGAGATACACTTGTACTCTAACGAATGATTGAAGTTTTCATGGCAACTTACTTGATTACGGGTGCCAATCGAGGCATTGGTTACGAATACTGCCGTCAACTGCAAGCGCGGGGAGAGACCGTCATTGCGGTTTGTCGTAGTGTCTCCCAGGAATTGCAGCAGCTAGGCATACAGGTGGAGGAGGGGATTGACATTACCTCCGATGCTTCAGTGGCAGATTTGCAAAGTCGCTTGGGGGAGAGGGCAATTGATGTGTTGATTAACAATGCGGGTATCATTCAGCGGGTGACGCTGGAGAACCTTGACTTTGACAGCATTCGAGAACAGTTTGAGATCAACGCTTTGGGTGCTTTACGGATGACTCATGCACTTCTGCCCAATCTCAAATCAGGCTCTAAAATTGTGCTAATGACTAGTCGGATGGGGTCGATCGCCGACAATACTTCTGGCAGTTCCTACGGCTACCGCATGTCGAAGGTAGCATTGTCGATGGCGGGTAAATCATTGGCTCACGATCTGAAACCGCGCGGGATTGCCGTGGCAATTCTTCATCCCGGTTTAGTGCAAACTCGCATGACAAACTTTACAGCAAATGGCATTACGCCAGAGGAGTCTGTTAAGGGATTACTGGCTCGGATTGACCAGTTAACGCTGGAGAACACAGGCACCTTCTGGCACGCCAATGGTGAAGCGCTGCCGTGGTGAGGTTAGAGCTTACGTCCAACTCCGAAAGAAGGTGTTTTCCTGCCAGGTCGTTGCAGTGCGTTGCTCGATCTCTGCCATTTCAGATTTCACCAATGGCTTAAAGGCACGGGCAACGGTGACATTGTGTTCCAGTTGAGCCACCGTTTCAGCCGCAATGACACAGCAATGCACGCCTAGTAGCGACAAGGTGTAGCCCATTGCCTGATGCATTCCCGCTAATGCCCCAGGTCTAAGTAATCAGTAGGCGCTTGCTCGATCGCTCCAAGTCTCGCCAAGCACCATCGCGATCGCGGGCATCGGTTTTGCTGGCAAGAAAAATCCGCTGACGATGAGCGGGTAACACTTTGCCCAAGTAGTCTTCACTGGGACTGTAATTGGCGGCGGTATCAAAGTAGCGAATGCCCAACGCCAAGGCTCGTTCAACTATGGAAACGGCAGCAGCCTCCGAGTTTTGCCATGATAGCGGCGTTTGACCAGCACCCCCTAATCCCAGAATCAGAACCTTGATGCCGGTCTGTCCCAATTCCCGCTCTGGCATAGAACCGGAGGGCGGAGTTTGAGCGGAGTTGGCAGAACCACCCGTCGAGTTCTCTCTGAGGGCATGACTGCCGACAATGCCGCCTGCGATCGCGAAACTTGTGGCTAAAAAAGTGCGCCGAGTTTGGGGGGGGCATGAGCTGCTGAAATACTCCCATTCACAAATGGTTGTGTCTAAGCTAACGTAGCTGCAACCAGATAGGCATTAACAATAGGGTTGTTGAAGCATCACAACATTTCTAGTGGAACCGGTTTAGTAGGTGGTGGAAAAGCAGCATTCAGGGCTGCCAGTTCTTCAGCAGTCAATTTCAAATCCAGGGCAGCGCGGTTTTGCTCTACATGCTCAATGCGGCTGGACTTGGGAATTACGATTACGTTTTCTTGATGCAATAACCAGGCGACTGCCACTTGCGCTGCTGTCACTCCACGACCTTGAGCGATCGTTTTCAAGGTCTGGTTGTTGAGCAACTGTCCTTGTTCAATGGGGGAGTACGCCATGATGGGAATCTCTTGCTGCCGACACCAGGGTAACAAGTTCAACTCAATTCCCCGTCGCATCAGGTTGTAGAGTACCTGATTTGTGGCAATCGTGTTCCCACCCTTCAAATGGATTGCTTCCTGCATATCTTCGGTGTCAAAATTGCTCACGCCATAGCTGCGGATTTTCCCTGTTTGTTGAAGGGTCTGAAAAGTGTCCAATGTCTCTGACAACGGTACAGAACCACGCCAATGCAGCAGGTACAGATCCAGATAGTCAGTTTGCAGTCGTTTAAGACTGCGCTCACAGGCAGCAATTGCTCCTTTTTTAGAGGCGTTATGCGGATAGACTTTGCTGACCAAAAAGACTTCAGACCGGCGATTAGTGATCGCTTGAGCAATCACCTCTTCGGCTCCACCTTCTCCATACATTTCGGCAGTATCAATCAAAGAGAGTCCCAGATCCAAGCCGTGACGCAAGGCATTAATTTCAGTCTGTCGATTGCTGGCATTCTCGCCCATTCTCCAGGTGCCCATGCCAAGCACAGGAACGGTTTGTCCAGAGTGTAGTTGCAGCGATCGCATGAGTGTAATCCTTTTAGGCTACTGTCGAGAGCGCATTTCTTGCTGGCGCATCGGCATTGTATCAATTGTGCGAAATAACATTGCCAGATCAATAGGAGTTCGACTGCGTTGTTTTTCTGTCCCGTCTTTGCCAATTAAAACTACCGCAAACTCTTCAACAGGAACTCCAAATTGTCGCCTGAGCCTGTCCGCTGATGCTGGGCTAAGGAATTTCCCATCAACTCGACTCTCTCCTGTTCCCAACACTTCCACCAACTTGAGGTCCCGATCTCCTACACCAGCTCGATCCGCCTGCCACATTTGTACTTGTTGTTGGTAATTAGGTGTGCGATCTGAAGGCGCAAAGATCAGCACAATTCGATGCTGCCATTGGTAGTCACTCAGTTTAAATTCAACCGTCTGCGAACGACCAGAAGTTGAATCAACACTGGTTGTTGAGAGTCCAGCATAAGCAGGGATAGGTGAATCACTCATTGAGGTGAGAGGCTGACTGTAGACACAGTCTTGTAAAAGGGGCAGAAGAACAAGAACCGCTAGAAACTGCATTGCTTAGATAGTTGTCCCTGAAAAACTATCCAGATAGGAAGGGATAAGGGATTCAAGGCATCGAGAAGGGTGTAAAATTGCCAGA
>NZ_JBFPDP010000081.1:0-13079 GCF_040830845.1 Sivoneniella epilithica UHCC 1019 | reverse complement strand
CTAAGGCTTCTTTCAAGATATTCTTAGCCTCACCCAGTATCTGCTGTTCGACAGTTGGCAGCATTTGATTGACTTTAGGCTCTCGGATGGAAAACCTACTCCTGCTACTGACTCCTCTTAGTGTTTGAATTGTGTTTGAATTTGGAATTGCTGGACAAGGCTAGAGCAACCTTGTCTTTAAGCATCATGATAGTTACCTCTTGTTGTGAATGGTTATGTTACTTGCGTCAAAAACTCAATGGGCAGCAATACGTGTAGGAGCCAGCAACAAGAAGCGCCTCGATCTATAACCAGGATGAGTAACGATTCTGGTTTAGGAGCCGGGTTTGGGTATTGATGTTTGCTGGCTCCTACACTTAGTTGCGCTCGATTAGTGTGTTTGAAGGTAAGTTGGGATCGATCGCCTTACGCGCACTGTCAACGCCCACGACGGGAAGTGTACCCGGATCGAGCAAGCCGACTTGAACCAATACGCTTGCCTGATCCCAGTAAATGTGTTCGTGGGCTAGTTTGCCGTCACGGAACTGGACGATCGCTACTACTGGCACTTCCACCCGTTTTCCAGTGGGAGCAACGCCAGGTAATATCCATTCCATCCAAACAGTATGAGTGAACTTAGCCACCATTTCATCCACGAGTTGATCTGTCCCGATCGTGCGCGAGATTGGGGTCAACTCCATGTCTGACGGCATCTGTGGAATGAGGTATTTGGAATAAAACTCGCGCAGTGCTGGTTTCCCGACTCCCCCAGTCATTACCGGGATGTGGTTAACGTAAGCATCTTCAACCATCGTAGCGAGGGCATCTTCAGTACTGTGAGTGCCAAACTCGTACTGTAAATGCTCTTCCCAAAGTGCTTGCAAAAACTCCTGGGCTGATGTCAAATTGGTAGTTGCTTGTAAATTTGCTTGTCCGTCTACAGTTTGCTCTTTGACCATGATTAAATATTCCTGGTTCTATCTATCTAAAGTGTCTTGAGTTCCAATGCTTGACTGCTTTCAGATTCTTGTGATGTTAGTGAACTTGTTTCAATGGACGTATAAGCATTCAGCGCCTGTTTCGCGAATCAGTTTGGCGGTTTTTTCACCTTCTGCGTCGCGTCTGCCTGAGAATACTACCTTTGCTCCAGCAGCACCGAAGGCGATCGCGGTTGCTCTGCCAATACCCGATGTGCCTCCGGTGACTAATGCCACTTTATCTTGCAGTATCATTCTGTTTCTCCTGTTTTAATCAATAAACACAGTTGCAAATCCTGCGGCTAATCGCGTCCTGCCACGATAATTTTTTCTGCTAAACCGATCGGATTAGAAAATATCACCTCATGACTACCGGGCATTTGTACAAGCCGAAATAGCCCCAAGCGGTTAGACATTCTCGGATGCCAACCCCACTGTTCGCCTTGAGGGAGGACATTATCTTCTGTACAGTAGAGGTAACTTTTAGGCATGGACAGCGAGTAAAACTGCTTCAAGTCCAACTTGTCAATTAACGGTTGATACGGTTCGGGCGATAATTGTGCGTAACTAGATTTAGCCAGGTCGAGGTCAGTGTCGTTGAGAAACGTTTCTCGCCAAACCTCAAAAGGTAGCATCAGCGTATTGTCGTCCGATGCTCTCGCTAGTTGGTCGTTTAACGTTTGATAGTCCGGTGGGAGTATATCTCTGAGGCTTTCACCATCATTGAGGACAAAAGCATCTAAGAAGATGAGTCGTCGAATGCGCTCATGAATTGCTTCGGCAACTTTCGCAATAATCGTGCCACCGAAACTATGTCCGAGTAGGACGATATCGGTTAAGTCTTTGTCAATAATGTAATCGACGATCGATTGTGTACATTGAGCATGGTTAACATTCTTATTCGCGCCTTTGCCATGACCTGCGATCGTGGGAGCAAAAGCTTGATGTCCTTGCGCTTCTAGATGGTGGATGACTATTTTCCAAGCAGAACCATCATGCCAGGAGCCATGAACTAAGACAAAAGTTGACATAGAATTTCTCCTTTAAAAGTGGTATAAAAATCAAGCCCGTTTGCTTTCTCTTGAAATGGATCAGTTCACTGTGAGTCCACCATCAAAAATCAAAAATTAACTCGCTGTATATCCGCCATCGATCGCCAAAGATTGACCTGTGATGTAGCTCGTAGCATCAGAACAGAGAAAAATAGCAGCGCGTTTTTATCACTCAGTTAATTGCAGGACAATCTTGCCTCGCATTCTTCCCTTTTCTAAACGTTGATGAGCTTGAACGATGTCGCTCCAAGGCAGGACTGAATCAATGACGGGTCGAATCTGGTCGCGTTCAATCAGGTTCCTTAGTGCGTCCAATTTGTCTCTATACTGAGGACTTAAAACGAAGTGAATCGTCAAATTCTTACCCCAAGCATCAAGAAGTGTTTGAGGAGTTGCAATATCGACGATTGTGACAAGTTTTCCAAATGGATGAATCACTTCTGAGCTAAGTCCAATCGTGTCTCCTCCAACTGTGTCTAAAACCAAATCAACACCCCGACCATTCGTTTCTCGCCCAATCACTTCAATATAATTTTCATGTTTGTAGTCGATGGGATAATCTGCACCCAGCTTCTTAACGAAGTCAAAGTTTTCTGCACTGCATGTTGTATATACATAAGCACCCATTGCTTTCGCCAGTTGAATTGCGATCGAACCGACTCCACCCGCTCCAGCATGAATTAGAACTGTTTCACCGACTTGCAAATTTCCTCTAGTTACAAGGCAATCCCAAGCGGTTCCTCCTGCCAACGGCAAGCAAGCTGCCTCAACATGGGTCAAATTAATCGGCTTAACTGCAACAATGCTTTCCTCTGCAACGTGGTATTGAGCATAACTACCAAACTCGCCAAAAATCTGGGGTGAGTAGTAAACTTCATCTCCAACCTGGAAATGAGTGACTGCCTCTCCAATAGCTTCAATCACACCCGAAACGTCAACTCCGATAATTGCAGGGAGACGAACTAAATCTTTGTAGTCTCCTCGACGAGTTTGATAATCAAGGGGATTGAGCGAGGTTGCATATACTCTTACCAGAACTTGAGTCGCTTTTGGAACTGGCTTAGGTATGGTTTGAAATTCAAACACCTCAGCGCTACCAAAAGCGGTCAATACCGCAGCTTTCATGTACTCCATATAGCCTCCTTATTGCCTTCAGCGATCGCCGCATTTCCCTCTAATAAAATTGCTTTATTTTTCTCTAGCATTTGAATCTCTCCATAGGTTTTAGCTCGTGATTGCAGTAACGCGGATTTCAATCCGCATCGTTGGAAGTCCAAGAGCCGCGACTCCTACCTGTGTCCAAATTGGGGCATGGTTGGGCATGTAATGGCGATATAGCGTGACCATCACATCGTTAACCTCTGGGGGAAACCCGCCAACATGGTAAGAATTGACGTGGACAACATCCTCCCAACCCGCTCCAGCAGTTGCCAAGGTTCGCTCTACATTCCGAAATGCCTGAGCAATCTCATCCGCAAGCGATTCAGGAATTTGCAGATTGTCATCCCAACCACCTTGTCCTGATGTTTCCACTCGATCGCCAATTTTTACCGCTTGCGAGTAATGCAATCGATTCAGCATATGTTCCCCATAGCCAGGGGTGACAAAAAACTTTGGTTTATTCATGGTGTTCCTTTGTTTAGTACGTTTGACATCGTGAATGAGATGAAGTGCTGTGGTAGTTATTGATTACTTCTGAGATGAGCGAATTGAGTGGGTCTATGCGATTGAACCTCATTGTCAATCTTGTAGATTATTGGCATGGATAGCGATCTGACGATACTTTTATCAACGCATTGCTTTCTCAATCCGGCGATCTGGAATCAACCACATCATTGCTACTAATACATAGAGACTAAAAGCCAACCATGAATTAGCAAAGGCGAGGAGAATCGATACGGCATAGATCGCCACTGATACCTTGCCCTTAAAATCTCTCCCGATGGCAGTCGCGATCACCGAGCCTTGACCGTGGTGAACAATCAGAGTCATCGTCAGAATTAAATAAGCAATGGCGCTGAACAACAGTACACCACCATAAAAGGCAACAGGTAAAGCAGTGAAGTAATTTTCGCCCATCCAGGCGGTGACAAAGGGAATAAGCGATAGCCAGAATAATAAATGCAAATTAGCCCATAAAACTCGACCGCTGACATATTGCGCTACCTGAAATAAGTGGTGGTGGTTATTCCAATAAATTCCCAAATTGATAAAGCTAAGGGTGTAGCTTAGAAATGAGGAAATTAGCAGACGTAATGCAGCTAAATCATCTCCGTGAGGCACCTTTAATTCCAGCACCATAATCGTGATGATGATGGCGATGACACCATCACTAAATGCTGTCAATCTTCCTTTTTCCATGTCAATATGCCCCTGCTAAAATCGATGAATTCACGCACTGAAGAAAGTCCAGTAACACGGGATTGACCTGATCAGCGTGAGTCCAGTTGATGGCGTGCGGTCCGCCAGGGATGACAACCAGTTGACTGTTTTTAATCAGCTTCGGGAGTCTTGCTGCGGTGGACTCAAGCGGCAAAATGCGATCGCTATCTCCATGAATGATCAGGGTTGGCACGTCAATGCGGGACAAATCATCGCGGAAATCGGTGAGCCAAGACGGGACACAATCTAAAGTCGCTTTCGCAGAAGCTCCTACAGCCACATTCCAACTGGACTGAATGGCTTCATTGCTAATCCGCTCACCCAGCAACACATCCACATTGAAGAACGCTTTGAAAAATGTAGAAAAGTAGGCTGGACGGTCTTCAACGATCGCTTTCATAATGCCATCAAAAACGCTTTGATCAACGCCTTCAGGATTACCATCAGTCTTCAGCAGAAAGGGCGGCACTGGAGCCATCAACACGGCTTTCTGCACACGCTCTGAGCCATATTTGCCAAGATAGCGCGTGACTTCGCCTGTTCCCATTGAGAAGCCGACCAACACAGCATCATGCAAGTCAAGCTGGGTGATCAGCACGTTCAAATCTGCTGCAAAGGTATCGTAGTCATAGCCAGATGAGGGTTGGCTAGAAGCACCAAATCCTCTGCGATCGTAGGTGATCACCCGATATCCTTCGTTCAGCAGAACCAAGACCTGCTTTTCCCAGGAATGACCGTTGAGGGGAAATCCATGAATCAGAACAATCGGTTGACCTGTCCCCAGATCTTCGTAGTAGAGATCAATGGTTGCAGAATTTTCTTGACCAACAGTAACGTAAGGCATTGCAATCTCCTAAGTATGAATTGGAAGCAAAGATTGGGGAGACTAGTAACTTGCAGCAATCATGGCTGCCATCAACTCCGTCGTGTTCCAGTGCCCGGTATATCGATTTTCATTGATAAACAGGGCTGGGGCAGTCGTTACTCCACTGTGTATTCCACCTTCGATATCTTCATTGATGCGATCGCTATGCACTTGTTTAGGCAAGTCTTTAAGAAACTGAGGAATATCAAGCCCTAAATCATTGGCGTACTCGACAAGATAACCATTCTCCAGATTTTGTTGATGGGCAAATAAAGTGTCGTGCATTAACCAAAACTGTCCTTGGGCAGCGGCGGCGGCGGCAGCTTGGGCAGCCCGTTGAGCATGAGGATGAATTTGTGCTTGCAGGAAATGACGGAAGATCAAGCAGACATAATTCTCTCCCAAAGAAGCACTTAGCTCTCGTTTGATCCCTTGAATCAGCTTGTAAACATCCGCACTTCTGGAGTCTTGATAGTCTCCATACATCACCAGCACTACCTTCGCACTCAGCACACCTTGCATCCAATCTTGGGTTGAAGGTGGGACAAGTAAGGAACTGTGATTACGATCGTCGTTCATTTTTCTACGTCTGCATCAAGGGAATCTTGCAATTACTTGCTCAATCCATTGACTGCATCTTTGTTTGTATACATTCAATGTAGGAGATCGCTTTCAAGTCGTCGTCTACAGTGAGTTAAAAATTTTATAGTACAAATTGATAGAGTAACGATGCGATCGCAGAGTAGAAGGCTGACTATAACTTAAGTTAGAATTGGGAAAATCAATAAACACCTGAACATGCTGCGAATGCTTACGATTCGGTAAATACAATGCATAAAAGCAGTTCGTCCAGATTAAATTTAATCTGGACGAACTGCTCAATTTAGAGTTGAACGTTAGTCGCTAGCAGTGTGACCAAATCAGCATGGGCTAGCACCACATCGGGGTTGCGTTGAAACGCCGCATCATACCTCATAGCAAAGTCATTTCCAGCTTCATCAGGCGTGAGTAGAATCCGAACATCAGCAATGAGAGCAGAGATCGCCTCGGAGGTGATAGGCTCATCAGAGTGGATTAACTCATCAATTTGCACAATCAATTCTGAAAGGCGATGCAACCAGGCAAATTGATCGTGATTAATCACCAGTTGCAGCAATTCACCTTTAGAGACCTGTCCGCGCACTTGTTCGTAACGAATACGCTCTGTATCCAACAACAGTTTATGCAAATGCAATAACTTGATGCGGATATCGGTCAGCAGTTGATCTTGGGTAATGCGGTGTTGAAGCGTGTTAAGCATGAATGTGTCCCATCCTTCCATTTCGGTAATCGTCGATCGCTTGCAGGATTTCGGCTTCAGTGTTCATCACAAAAGGACCATAGCGCACCACAGGTTCATTCAGCGGTACTCCAGCAATCAGCAGTAGATCAAGGGATTGGGTGGCATCCGCAGGATTGGCGATCGCCACTTCCTCACCATCCGGCGCAAAAATTACCATTTGCCCATCCTCACCCCGTTCCTGCTCAGTGCCAAACAAACCAGACCCATCGAGAACATAGGTAAAGGCGTTGTACTCTTTCGGTACCGGTTGAACCATGCTTGCTCCCGGTTGGAGCGTGAAGTGCAGGTAGATAATCGGGGTGCGGGTTTCAATCACTGCTTTTGCCCCTAACGCTTCTCCCGCAATCACGCGCACCGTCACGGCTCCATCTTTGGTCTGAGCCACCGGAATCTGCGCGGATGGAATTTCCTGATAGCGAGGAGCAATCATCTTGTCTCGCTGCGGCAAGTTGACCCAGAGTTGAATGCCGTGCAGTCGCCCACCCGTGCGAGTAAACTCAGCTTCTGGCATTTCGGAATGCACTACACCTGCCCCAGCGGTCATCCACTGCGCATCACCGGGATTGAGCAGTCCGGCATGACCGACCGAGTCCTTGTGTTCCAGCCGTCCATCCAGGACGTAGCTGACGATTTCAAAGCCACGATGGGGATGATCCGGTGCGCCCTTTGCCTGACCGGGCTTCAGATTCACGGGACCCAATTCATCGAGGAGGAGAAAGGGGTCAAACTCGGAAAAGCTACTCTTGGGAAAAGGACGACGCACCAGAAAGCCTGCTCCTTCAAGCGTTTCTACACTATGAATGATTCCAGCAACGGTTCGGAGTGTTTGAGTTGTCATAACAGTTGCCTCCAAGCAGATAGTTTGTAAAACTTATCCTATATATGATTAATCATATATTAGCATAGAAGTATATAAATTCTAGGGGTAGGGCTTGTCCTCCCTATTCGTTCGGTAAACCGCCTATGTCTCTTGCCCATGTGATTCTGGGTCTGCTCCAACAACAGGAGCGGACAGGCTACGACCTCAAAACTAAGTGTTTTGACGATTGCATTTCCCATCTATGGCAAGCAGATCAGGCACAGATTTATCGGACTTTAGACAAACTGGAGTCACAGGGGTGGATTACCTGTACTGTTGAGATTCAGCACGATCGCCCTAATCGCAAGGTTTACCGGATTACCGAAGCAGGTGAAGTAGAGTTAACTCACTGGCTTCAGACGCATCATCCGTTGCCCGTGTTGCGAGAGCCGTTGCTGGCGCAACTCTATTTCGCGGCTCAGTTGCCTAACGAGGCGATCGTGTATCTGCTAGAGCAGGAACTGGAAGCACGGCAAGAAAAGCTAGCCCAGTGTGAGGCGATCGAGGCTCTATCTTTGAGTAATCTGACTGCATCGCGTGAACAAAAACTGCATCGACTGGTTCTGGACTTAGTGAAGCAACGGGAACAGACTTATTTAGATTGGTTGGAAAAGGCGATACGTGCTACGCACACGCTGCGCGACCGCAACAATCCGTAGCCAATCAACTTAGCCTGCTTGTTGAGGCGTTACGAACACTGTGATCGGGAACGCGGGGCGAGGAACTGATAACCAACTCCTCGCCTTCACTTTTTTATTTTGTGCGTGCGCGTTGTAATTAGGTGCTTTTACACATGTGCCATTTGCCGATCGAGCTTGGTCTCCCGTCCATCTCGTTGCACAGATTGAGCTTTGTCATAGCTCTCCATCAGGACGCGGTAAATCGGCATGAGGTCAACCATGACACTGGCAAACTCCATTGCGTCCGGACGGTTCCACGTGTTCATGAGTTCGCCGATGACTGCGTAAGTGTCGATGGGCATGGCTCCCGCCTGGACGACGCGGGCTAGAGTGAGGTCGGTCGCCATCTGGCTCCAGTTGCCGGAAGCGTCAATGATCGTGAAGACCTTGTAACCAGCGGCCAGTGCGCTCAGCGTCGGAAACGCCATGCACACACTGGTGAGAGTTCCAGCGATGAGAAGAGTCTTTCGCCCAGTCTTCTCGATCGCGTCTACCCAAGCCGGGTTATCCCAGGCGTTAATCTGACCTGTGCGCGGAATATAAACCGCGTCAGGATTGTGCTGGTGGATTTCGGGAATCAGGGGACCATTGGGACCATCGGGCACTGAAGCAGTCGTGAAGGTCGGAATCTTGGCGAGTCGGGAAGTCTTGGCGAGCGCCGTGACATTGGAGCGGAGGACTGGGAGTTCGATGTCACGCACAAGTTGGAAGAGTCCGCTCTGATGATCAATCAGCAGCAGAACAGCGTCGTTGGGATCGATCATTGTGTCGATGGTGTTACTCATGGGTTTGTCTCCTGTTTGATTCAAGTTCAGTCAATGTCATGTTTTCCTAGCTATCTGGAGGGTGTCCAGTTCTAGTACTCAGCTTTTTTCAGAACAAATTCAATATAGGAGATCGCTTTCAAGTCGTCGTCTATAGCGAGTTAACTCTTTTACAGTACAAATTGATAGAGTAACCATGCGATCGCGGAGTAGAGGGCTGGTTATAACTCAAGTTAGAATCCCAATTCGATCGCAAGTACACCTTACAAACTGACAATGCCGCGTTTAACGGCAACAATCACAGCCTGGGTGCGATCGCTAACATCTAACTTATTCAAAATCCGATTGACATGAGATTTAACCGTGCCTTCACCGATGCTCAAAGCAGTCGCAATCTCGGCATTATTCATTCCCTGTGCCAGTGAGCGGAGTACCTCTAGCTCTCTTTCACTCAGTTCTGGATTGCTGAGCCGCTGTACCAACTTTGCTCCCACATCGGGCGGAATATACTTCTGACCCCGATGAACGGTACGAATGGCATTCAAAAGCTCGTCAGGTTCAGTTTCTTTCAACAGGTATCCTTTTGCGCCTGCCTGCAATCCTCGATAGATATCTTCGTCACTATCATAGGTAGTCAGTACAATAATTCGAGCAGATTTAGCAGTCGCACAAATTGCACCGATGGCGGCAACTCCTTCCACTTCGGGCATTCGCAGATCCATGAGCGTGACATCCGGTTTGTGTTCCCCAAATAGAGCGATCGCCTGTGCCCCATTTTCGGCTTGGGCAATCACCGTCATATCCGGGTCACGGTTAATAATCGTGGCTAATCCTTGCCGAAAAATGGCGTGATCGTCCGCAATCAAAACTCGAATTGTTATGGCTTGGCTCATCGTGATATTACTCCCGATTAACAGTGACAATAATTTCTGTTCCTTGTCCAGGTTGACTCCGAATCGTGAGTTGTGCGCCGATGCGCTCTGCCCGTTCGCTCATGCCGAGTAAGCCAAAACCCTCAGAGGATGGAATACTCCCAACTCCAAAGCCCTGTCCATTATCTTTCACACGCAAGCAAACCTGATCGCGATCGTATTCTAGCTCCACTCGGATTTCGTCAGCATTGGCGTGTCTAGTCGCATTCGTTAATGCTTCCTGCCCAATCCGCAGGAAGTTACTCTCGACCTCAGTGGGTAGAGCATACACTGCACCCTCGATCTCATAATATAGAGTGGTATCCATTGCAGCAGTTCTGAGTTGAGCGACGAGGCGATGTAAAGCGCTTTGTAAACTGCCCTCCTCCAGAAGCTGAGGACGGAGCGCAACGACCGATCGCCGAGCTTCAATCAGTCCAGTTCGTGCCAATTCTTTGATCAGATCCAGGTGTGCCTCAGTTGCTTCTACATCATCCGTGAGCACCTGGTTTGCAGCGCCGACCTGAGCCAGAATGCCTGTAAACGCCTGAGCGAGTGTGTCATGAATTTCGCGTGCCATGCGGTTACGTTCTTCCAAAATCGAGGCGGCTTCTGCTTGCTTTTGCAGCGTAATATCTCGCGCCAGCCAAATTACCTGTTCGTGCCGAATCGGGGCAATGCGAGCCGAAAACCAGATTTCTCGTCCAGCGATCCACAGACTGTATTCAACGGTGAGTATCTGTTGGGTTTTTACCACCTGCTGAATATAACTCAGGAATTCATCAGCTTCTTCCTTGGCATAAAGTTGATGCAGTGTTTTGCCAATACCCTCCTCCCTACATAACAACTCTCCATAGGATGGATTCCCTTTGATTGCACAGACCAATTGCCCTTCAGTGGTGAAGATGAAAAGCGGATCGGGAATGGCTGAAACGAGTGCCCGCAGTTCTGCTTCAGAGGCTTGCAGCGCGGCTTCTGCTTGTTTGCGATCGCTAATATCTGCAACCACCCCTTCGGTGTAGTCATTGTCTGCATTCAGATAAAGGGAGAAAAGCCCCCAAAACAATGTCCCATCTCGTTTTCGCATCTGGGCTTCAAAGCTTCGCACTTCCCGATCCCGCTTCAGCAACTCAATGAGGTGTTGGTGATCGCTGGGATCTGCATAATAGCCTATGACGTGTTCAAGCCCAATGATCTCCTCTGGTGAATCAAAGCCAAACAGATTGGCATGGCGTTGATTGGCATCGAGAAGTAATCCATCCGAGAGGCGGACTCGGAAGATGCCGACCTGCGAGTTTTCAAAGATATTGCGGAACTTGGCTTCACTGCGTTGTAATGCCTCTTCTGCTTGCTTACGCTGGGTGGTGTCATTGCCAACCGATAAGATTTCAACTAACTCTCCCTGGTCATTGAAGATCCCTTGATTAGACCAGGCAAACCAAACTCGCCGACCGTCTCGACACAGGTTTTCACCCTCGACTTGCGGGTACGATTGAGGATTGTGGAGTAAATCATGGATAAAGGGTCTGAGATCGCGTCCATAAGTATTGGTTTCTGGAACGATCGTTTCAAATAGGGTTCGCCCTAAAATTTGATGTTCTTCATAGCCCAAGAATTTCACCCCATAATCATTGATGTATCGAATCCGCCCTTGCGGATCATAGCGAAGAATGACTGAGTTCGCGGTTTGTAGTAAGTTGCGATAATTGGCTTCACTTTGTCTCAATGCGGTTTCGGTTTGTTGCCGTTCAGCAATCTCCTGCTGCAAAGCTTGAGTTCGTTCTTCTACTTTCCTTTCCAGTGTTTCGGCATAGTCTGCTAAGCGTTCATACAACCGAGCATTCTCCAGTGAAATTGCTGCTTGAGCCATCAACAGTCTAAGGACTTGCAAGCGATCGCTAGTAAATACTCCAGTATTGAGATTGTTCTCCAGGTAAAGAATACCAATTAGATGACTCTGTTGGAGAATTGGCATACAGAGGAGCGATCGCGTCTGTTGACGTTGAATGTAAGGATCGGTTGAAAAAGACGGTTCGTTGACTGCATTATCAAACACCAAAGTTTCTTGAGTGCGTTCTGCCGAGTGAATGACGGAGACAGGAATCGTTGCACAGTCAGCAACAGCCAGCTTTTCTAGGTCACACTGTCTACTGCCGCTGCATTGAGCCACCACAGTGAGTTGATCCTCTTCCAGAAGAATCAGAGCGCCAGTTTCGGCTCCGGCATTTTCGATCACCACCTGCATTAACGTGGCAATCAATCGATCGAGATGGATCATTCCAGGCAGGGTAATCATTGAACGTTCCCCCGGCGAAAGACTGTCAGCCGCCTCTCAAAGTATATCGCTTGCCAAACTCCAGAAAATTAAGCTTCTGGGTGAATTTTTTGAAGGTTTTCCAATGACTACATTATTTTTGTAGCAGCAGGAGGTAAGGTTCCAGGCGACCCCGAAATCCCGTCGCCAATTTCAGCAGAGATGCGATCGAACGTTCCGGTTAAGCGGCAGCAGGACTAGGTATTGCGATCGTTCCCGCCTCCTTGCAAAACTTCCACAGAGGCTGAGTCATTTACAGACCCTTAAAGGAGGGGATCCCTAATACTGGACTTTATCTGACTTGGCGGCAGCATGATTCCTCACCAGTAGTCAGAGCATTTCTGGGTTTAGCACGAAAGACGACACAATGGGAGTCAAATCGTGACGATACGTGAGCAGTCAGGGAGCGATCGCATTCAGTCTAATTTCAATCTCAACGATAACCGGACACTCTGTTCAGGCTGTTCGTAAATGCTCAACATCCCGGATCGGCAGCGCACCAAACATCCGAGAATACTCGCGGCTGAACTGTGAAGCGCTCTCATATCCCACCCGATAGGCAGCATTGGACGCATCGGAGTTTTCGGCAAGCATTAGGCGACGCGCTTCCAACAATTTTAATTGCTTTTGATATTGCAGCGGACTCATAGATGTCACAGCTTTGAAGTGATGATGAAACGAAGAGGCAGACATCTTCGCTTGCTCTGCTAGATCCTCAATCCGCAGCGGTTGGACAAAATCAGCCTTGAGCCGTTTGATTACCTCTGCAATCCGTTGCATATTGCTACCAGATGTGGAAATTTGGCGGGCATTGCTGAATAGAGGGATGAATAGTTAGGGGCGTTGAGGGACAGGTACATCACCAAACTTGAGGGACTGAATTAACAGCCGGATGGAATGACCTAGCATTTCTACGGACTTTGAGTAACACAACGTTTTACGATGGAGACGGAC
>NZ_JBFPDP010000080.1:0-14877 GCF_040830845.1 Sivoneniella epilithica UHCC 1019 | reverse complement strand
TGAGGGTCATGGACTGATACTGATATAGGATTTCAGTCCATCCTCACTTTCCTACCCTCACAATAAAACCGCCCTGCATCCCCCAAAATCATTAGGGGTCAGATGCCGGAGCGTAACTGCTTACTCTGCACCTTGTAACCCGCATTCTTAGGAACGATTCCGGCGAAACAGCCAACCAAACCGCTTCTTTGCACGGGTTTCTTGAGTTTGCCTTGCTAGTTTTACGCCCATGCCATACCGCTTTGGACGGGTTTGAGCTACAGTAATCGCAGTGCTTTCTTCTGGCTGGATAGATTGGGTGGCTTCATCGGTTACATAATCTTCCTTTGCATTCCACCAAGATGCAATAAAACCGCCACAGACTCCCGCGATCGCCCCTAAACAAATGCTCAGAAACTGAGAGTATCCTAAAAAATAAAAGCCTAACAACGCGATGATAAATAACCGCGCACCTGTTGTCGTTCTTGCAGAAGAGTCGGGTTGAGATGCCATAGAAACTGAAGTCAGAAACTCAAAACTCAAAACTCAAAACTTAGAACTTTGCACTTTGCACCTTGTGCTGCTAGCATTCGTTGACAAATGGCGTGTTCCAATATTTCCAGTTTTCTTTGTTAAAGGGCGATCGCCACTTGTGGATTAGAGCGGATTCGAGCTTTTGGCGATCGCGGGTATGGGTTGGCGCATTTTCCCAAAAGCTAATATTCACAGTCACCGATAAATGGTGGGGACGATGAGCAGAAATATAGTTGAGAATATAACGCTTGCAGTCGTGTTCCCCTTTCCATCGCAATCCCGACTTCACGGTTTCTCCCACATACAGCAGAATGGGCAACTCATAGTCCACAACAAAATAGAGCGATGAAACTCCTTCACTATCCGCTTTCCATCGCCAAAATTCTGTATTCTGTCGCGGTAATTTGAATAGATCAATGCTTTCTGCTAGATCTGCAACTGTGGGTGGCAGCGTAAATAAACTGCCCTGAGCCGATGCATTAACTGTTACTTGTTGCTGATGTTGAAAAACTCGTTGTTTCCACGACTGCAATGCAGCAACCCCGATTTGAAGTGGTTCTACGGGCGCGACTCGATAGCCTCCCGACCCATCCGCCACTGAAAACAAAGAGGTTTGCTGCCCGGTCGTATATTTTGTCAAATTCAAACCTTGCCCAACTCAAATTAAATAACCGCTGGAACGATGAAAATTATTGGACGAATTTAGGGATTTTAAGGGCACCGTTCGTCCTAATTAAATTGATTAAGCAGTTGCCCTGAGTCGATCCCTTACTCGAATTGAACTTATTTTTTCTTGCTGGTGGATTTGGTCGCTTTTTTTTCCTCTTTTGCAGGCGCAACCTTTTCCTTAAAAGATTTACCCGCAGAAAACGCTGGAACGGTTGTTGCTGGAATTTTAATCGGTTTGCCAGTGCTGGGATTACGCCCTTCTCTGGCTTGGCGTTGACGTGCCTCAAAAGTGCCAAAGCCAACTAGAGTAACCTTTTCGCCTTCAGAAACCGCTTCCATGATGGCATCGATAACTGCGCTTAAAACTGCATCCGCCTCTTTCTTGGTGATTTCTGCTTTTGCCGCGATCGCATCAACTAACTCACTTTTGTTCATAAAAAACCTCGTAGGGTATCGAATAGCTTGCTGCGATTATACTTGAGCCATTTCAAAATGAACCGATTAGGATTGAATAGATTCGCAAATTAGTATTAAAAATACTAATCTTTTTGTCCTCATAGTAGCGATTTCAGTCGGTTGAGCTAATACCTTTGCCCTTGAAGCTGTTCAAAGCGGATGCAAAGATACACGAGATAATCAAACAGCTACGCATAGAGTTTATGCACAGAGTGCGATCAAAGGAAAAAAAGATGGATGTTAAAGCCGCCGTTGCCTACGAACCGGGAAAGCCCCTTGTTGTAGAAACAATTCACCTAGAAGGACCTCAAGCGGGGGAAGTATTAGTCGAAATTAAAGCAACGGGAGTTTGCCACACTGACGCTTATACTCTTTCAGGCAAAGACCCAGAAGGATTATTTCCCGCTATTTTAGGGCATGAAGGAGCCGGAATCGTCGTAGAAATTGGTGCTGGCGTGACTAGCCTCAAACCCGGTGATCATGTTATTCCGCTCTACACGCCTGAATGCCGCAACTGCGCCTATTGCCTGAGCCAAAAAACTAATTTGTGTCAAGCAATTCGGGCAACTCAAGGAAAAGGACTGATGCCCAATGGCTCTAGCCGTTTTTCTAAAAACGGCACCCTAATTCACCACTACATGGGCACCTCCACCTTTGCCAATTACACCGTGCTGCCCGAAATTGCCCTTGCCAAAATTCGAGAAGACGCACCTTTTGATAAAGTTTGCTACATCGGCTGTGGAGTCACGACGGGCATTGGAGCGGTCATCAACACTGCCAAGGTGGAAGCAGGGGCAAATGTGGTCGTGTTTGGTTTAGGCGGCATCGGGTTAAATGTGATTCAAGGCTGTTGCATGGTGGGGGCAAACAAAATTATTGGTGTTGATATTAATCCGAGTAAAAAAGCGCTGGCAGAAAAACTAGGGTTAACTCACTTCGTCAATCCTCAAGAGGTCGAGGGTGATTTGGTTGCCCATTTAGTGGAACTGACCGATGGCGGTGCTGACTACAGTTTTGAGTGCATTGGCAATGTCAACCTAATGCGGCAAGCTTTGGAATGTTGCCATAAAGGGTGGGGCGTGAGTGTGATTGTGGGCGTGGCTGAAGCCGGAGCCGAAATTAGCACTCGACCGTTTCAACTGGTCACAGGGCGCGTGTGGAAAGGAACTGCCTTTGGGGGCGCTAGAGGTCGGACGGATGTTCCTAAGATTGTCGATTGGTATATGGATGGCAAAATCAACATTGATGATTTAATTACCAACGTGATGCCGATTGAGCAAATCAATCAAGCTTTTGACCTGATGCACAGTGGCAAAGGGATTCGTACTGTTTTAACGTTTTAGGGTGCTGAATTTGTTCTAGAGAGCAGCTAGTGCTTGAAGCCCGGACTTTTTTCGGATAATTGCTACCACGCGGTTAGATTTGGACAATGCACCTCAACCGGATGCCTTTGATCGTCCGGACTAATGCTCTGCTCGGTTTTAGGTGCGATCGCGGTAGACTATTGAGACTATTTTTCATCAAATCCAAGCTTCTTAGCTTTCCACCATGACCTTGATCCTGAACTCTGCAAATTGGGAAGAACTGCAACAGCACATTCCCAAGCCGCACGATCCTAAGCCAGTGCTTGATGAGTTTGAAGAGTATTTGAGGTTGCCAGAATACTTGGGTCGGGGGTATACACGGGGGATGGAACTGCAACCGGGACTGTGGCTCGAATGGGCAGATTGGGAATTTCATCAGGATTGTGGGGTGAAATGGTCTGCCCATGAACATCTGGTGCAACAGATGGTTTGGCTGGAGGTGGGGGAGGATTGCGGGAATGAAGTCTGTCCCAGCTATAGCATCAACCGGGGCTACCTGTCGGGCAGTGGCATTTCGCCGGGTTACACGGAACGGTATGGGCGATCGCAGCGTCAGGTGTTTGTCAATATTCACCTACTGCCAGAAGTGTTTGCTGAGTTTTTTTCAGGGCTAGCGGGTGCAAATGCTGCTCTACTCAAAGTGCTGTTGAAGCAAGATGATTGGAAGGTGTCGTTTTTCCCAACCGTGACTCCGACGATGCGGCAGGTGGCGCGGCAAATGATTGATGTGCCGTTTCGGGGAGAGCTACGGCGATCGTACCTCCAGGAAAAAGTATTTGAACTCCTGAGCTTACAACTGCACCCCCTGCTGACAGACTCCCGCCTTTGTCACCTGCTTCCTGGTTGCAAAACCGAGTCGATCGCCCGGATTTATCATGCCAGAGAGGTATTGCTTTCCCGTCTAGACAATCCCCCGCCCCTGTCGAATTTGGCGCGTTTGGTGGGGACGAGCGATCGCACGCTGCGACGGGGCTTTCGAGAGATGTTTGGGACAACGGTCGTGGGGTTTTTGACGCAACAGCGGATGATCCAGGCAGAACAGATGTTGCGAGAACGGCAATGCACGGTTGCAGAAGCAGCCAATCGCGTAGGGTATAGCCATTTTGGACATTTTGCAGCAGCGTTTAAACGTCAATTTGGGATGACACCGAGCGAGTGCTTGGCAGGACAAAAAGTTACGTCACAGACACTTTTGCACAACCGTCGCGATCGTTTGGACTCGTATTTACGGGTTGTCTAGGAAAAATCTAGTAATTCTGGCAAACTGACCGTTTTTGGATAGACACGCCCAAAGCAATTTCTCTACACTACTTCCCATTACTTATTAAGAGTAATTTGCAGTAGTATGACGGGTTGGAGTGAGGAGTTGCTATGCGTGTGGAACAAGATTCAGTGCAGCTAGGGTTGGCTATGGCTTTGATGGGTGGGTTAGTGGGTGGTGTGGCAACGAATGTGGGAGCGGATGAAACGGATGGAGGAAAAGTATCCGCTTCATCTGTTACAAAATCCGTTGCAAATATTTCCCGTGTGCGCGATCTCAAGCAACAAACCCAACCCGCCACGACCGTCAAACAATGGCTTGCCCAGATGGAAGCGGCAACGGTGCAAGTGACAGGGGTGAAACTGGAGCGCACCGAAACCGGACTGGATATTGTGCTGGAAACGGCGGAGGGGAAATCGCTGACCATTGATGCCACCCAGTTTCGCAGCGAAGGAAATAGCCTGATTGCGGAGATTCCCAATGCGACGCTGACGTTACCGCAGGGACAGGCGTTTGTGGCGGATAACCCGACGGCGGATATTGCGACGGTGCAGGTGGAGCAGCGATCGGGCAACATTCGGGTGAGTGTGGCGGGAAATAATGCGCTACCCAAGACGGAGGTGACGCTGAAGACGGGGGGGTTGGCGTATAGCCTGAATCCGGAGGGGGATGAAGCGGATGAAGAAATTGTAGTGACGGGGCAGCAAAACCGCTATCGTGTGCCCAATG
Source organism: Sivoneniella epilithica UHCC 1019 (assembly GCF_040830845.1). Taxonomy (NCBI): domain Bacteria; kingdom Bacillati; phylum Cyanobacteriota; class Cyanophyceae; order Leptolyngbyales; family Leptolyngbyaceae; genus Sivoneniella; species Sivoneniella epilithica. The sequence goes on along the minus strand of NZ_JBFPDP010000080.1, from coordinate 9,885 downwards.
CCACTACTGCAACCAAAACGGATACTCCCCTACGGGATATTCCTCAGTCGATTCAGGTAGTACCTCAGCAAATTCTGCAAGATCAGAAGGCGGTTCGCTTAGAAGATGCTCTGCGAAATGTAACAGGAGCGACCCAAACTAACTCCGGTAAATTCGTCAACTCTGGATTTGCTTTGCGCGGGTTTGATATCAATGAGTTTGGAGATTTCGGTACAATTTTGCGCGATGGACTCCAAGATCCTCTCGGAACAACAATGTTGGATCTCTCTATTGTTGACCGAATAGAAGTCCTGAAAGGTCCAAGCTCAGTTTTATTTGGCTCAGGCGCTCCTGGTGGAAGTGTCAATATCATCACCAAAAAACCGTTGCCCGAACCGAGGTATGAAATTAGTGCCGCCGCCGGAAACTTTGATACCTATCGTGGATCTATCGATTTAACTGGTCCACTCAATGAATCAAAAACAGTACTCTATCGCTTGATTGCTTCCTATCGGAGTGAAGGCAGTTCTATTCGCTTCACAGAAAACAAGAATATCACCATAGCTCCCTCATTAAGCTGGCGGATTGGAGAACAAACAAACCTGCGCTTCTCTGCCGAATATAGGAATCTGGATAGCCTCTCGTGGGCAGGGCAACCTGCGATTGGCACCACGTTACCCAGTCCTTTTGGCAGAGTACCGAGAGACCTCAATATCAGTGACTCAAATAGTAACATTGATGCGAGTGGTATTCGCTTAGGTGTAAATTTAGAACATCAATTTAGTCAAGACTGGTCACTCAAAAGTAGCCTTGGTTATAGAACCTATCGTGAGATCAGGGACGGAGCTTCTTTCCCTCGCAGACTTTTGGCAGATGGCAGAACCCTTGAGCGGCAATATCAATTAAGCTTTATTGATAATGACGTTTACAGTTTTGCTACAGATATTGTAGGCAATTTTCAGACTGGTTCTATTAAACATCAGCTTGTATTTGGGACTAGCTATTCAGTATACCAGTTGTTTAGAGACAAAAGAGATGGGGGGTTACTTGCCGATCTTGATATTTTTAACCCAGTTTATGGACAGCCCCCGCGCACTCCGTTGGGTAGTCTCTTTCGCTTTAATTCCAGCGCAGAATCTAACTCACTGGGATTTTATCTTCAAGATCAAATTAAGTTTTCGGATAATTTCAAGATGCTAGCTGGAGTCAGATTTGACACGTTCAATCAAACCGATATAAACAAATTGACTAGCACTTCAACTAATCAATCTGGTCAAGCCTTCAGTCCTCGATTGGGCATTGTCTATCAACCGATTCAGCCCATCTCACTCTATGCCAGCTATAGTGAGTCATTTGTGCCCACCATCGGCAGAACTTTCGATGGCACTCCTTTTGAACCCAGTAAAGGTAGACAATATGAAATTGGAGTGAAAGCTGATTTGAGTGAAACCTTATCTGCAACACTTGCTTTTTATGATCTGACTCGTACTAACGTGGAAACAGAAGATCCGGTGAATGCGAGTTTCTCTGTGCAGACAGGCAAACAACAAAGTCAAGGTATCGAACTGACCTTGACCGGAGAGATTTTACCTGGTCTCAATCTGTATTCAGGCTACGCCTATACAAATGCTACGATCGCTCAAGATAATAGCTTGCCTGCGGGGAACCGCTTAAACAACATTCCTGAACACAGTTTTAATTTGTGGGCAAACTATGAATTTCAGAAAGGCGGTTTAAAAGGATGGGGATTAGGTCTGGGACTCTTCTACGTGGGTGAACGCCAAGGAGACCTAGCAAACTCCTTCCAACTGCCAGGATATCTGCGAACGGATGCCGCTGTTTTTTATCGTAATAAGAGTTTTGAAGCTCAAATCAATATTCAGAATTTGTTTGATATTGACTACTATTCAGCATCTTTTGGTCGTCTCAGAAATTATCGAGGAGAACCCTTCACTATACGAGGATCAGTCTCGTGGACGTTTTAGCAGGTTATCACGGATGAAAACTCGCTCCTGCCGCTATACCTTTTGCTTGATGGTGAGTCTTTTGGTCTCATTATGGCTATGGTCTTGTCAGCAAGCCCCTGAACTGAAGCAGCAACCAGATAACTGTCGGATTGTTAAAGATATAACTGGGAATGTTTGTATTCCATCCAATTCCCAAAAAATCGTTACGCTTTGGGAAACACATCTTGCTAGTGCTTTAGCTTTAGATGTAAAACCAATTGCTAGCGTAATAAACTATGGGGATTTTCCAGAGTATATACAAAAAAAAGCTCAACGGTTACAAGGATTGGGAGCTGAACCTAACTTAGAGAAGATCTTACTTCTTAAACCAGATTTGATCATCTCTAGCTCTCGACTGCAACATATCCATCCGATGCTATCAAAAATTGCGCCAACGGTGATGCTTTACCAGCCTAGACCACCCCTAACTTGGCAGGGAAACTTAGAAACTGTAGCTAGCATCTTAGGCAAAGAGAAAGAAGCTAATCAAGTAATTGAGAATTACGAGAGAAGAATTGAGAACCTGAAAGCAGCCTTGGGGGAAAGTCGCCTCACAACCCAAGTTTCCGTAGCAACAGTCACTCAGACCTATGGGATTTATTCCTACGGTAGTCGACCTACGATTGGTATGATTCTCAATGACTTAGGATTCCAAAGACCGCCTTCTCAACAAGGAGATTTCTTCTCGAAAGAACATATCTCTGGAGAAAATCTCTTTGATATTGATGGCGATATTTTATTTTTGTCCTACTCAAATGATGAAGCTAGTAAAAAACTTTTCGAGAGTCTTCAACAAAATCCACTATGGCAAAAGCTAAATGTTGTGCAGAAAAATCGAGTTTACATTGTAGATTCTGCTCATTGGTATTCTTTTAATGCCCTGGCAGCAAATGCCATTCTGGATGACCTGGAAAAATACCTCGTCGATGAGAGGGGAGGGAAGAAGTAAAAAGGTAAAAGGCAAAAAGTAAAAGTGAAGGGAGAGGGCGATCGCGAAGGTGCCGTATGTGAGATGAGGAGGGCGATCGCGTTTGGTTGTTGAATGGGTTTAGCGATCGCGCTCTGATGGACGATCTCTTGATGGTTTGTGCGATCGACGATCAGAGCTTTTGTGAAGGGCGATCGCTTTGGTACACTATACTGAATCTAATTCTGTACGACCCAAACACCGCCGCCATGACCCTCACTTCTCAACCATCATTAGTTCAGCCGATCGAGCTTGAATTGGGTGAACATGGCATATTAGCGCTGCCAGAGTCGATTCGGTCGCAACTGAGTTTAAGACCGGGCGATCGCCTAATTCTAACCGTTGACTCAGAGGAGAGCATCCGTTTAACTAGCCTGCGGACTCAGATTCAAAACCTGCAAGGAGCGTTCAAAGATCTTGCCCCTGGAGTTAGCCTTGCAGACGAGCTAATTCGCGATCGGCGTAGAGAAGTCAAGAACGACGACGAAGCATGACAGTTCAAGCTACAACGGTTCTGGACGCTTCAGCGTTGTTAGCTTACCTGCAAGGAGAAGTTGGTGCTGATATTGTGGCGACAGCCCTCATCCAAGGTGCAGCTATCAGCGCCATCAACTGGGCAGAAACCCTGTCTAAGTTAGCAGAACGTGGACAAGATCCAGATGAGGTTGCCGAGTATTTGCTGAATCAAGGATTGCTCAACCAGGTGCTGTCCATCCATCCTGTTGATCAAACACTTGCTCAAGTGATTGCAAAACTACGTTTGCCGACCCAATCTTTAGGTTTATCATTGGGCGATCGCGCTTGTTTAGCATTGGCACTTCAGTTACAACTTCCGGCTTTAACAAGTGATCGAATCTGGTCAAATCTCAATATCAATGTTGTGATTACTTTAATTCGATAACAGATACTGTCCTGGATGACCTGGCAAAATACCTCGTCAATGAGAAGGGAGGAAAGAAGTAAAAAGGTAAAAGGCAAAAAGTAAAAGTGAAGGGAGAGGACGATCGCGAAGGTTCCTTATGTGAGATGAGGAGGGCGATCGCGTTTGGTTGTTGAATGGGTTTAGCGATCGCGCTCTGATGGACGATCGCTTGATGGTTTGTGCGATCGCGCTATGAGTATCGATCACTTGATAGTTTGTGCGATCGACGATCAGAGCTTTTGTGAAGTGCGATCGCTGAATGATGTTTGCGATCGCGAAGGTGCCGTATGTGAGATAAGGGGTGCGATCGTGGTTTAGAAAGAAGGGGCGATCGCGAAGGTGCCGTATATGCGGTAGAGCGAAAGGGATGATGGGGTGAAAGGGGGCGGTTAGCGATCGCTTTGCCAGACATGGCACTCAAATTGGTGCTTGTATTCTAATCTTCGTAGTGATACTTGCAGCCAATGATAATCATCTCCTCATCTGTCACGGTGTAGACCAAGCGATGTTCATCATTGATTTTCCGTGACCAGAAACTACTTAAATTATGTTTGAGAGGTTCCGGTTTGCCTAAGCCAGCAAAAGGAGAGCGATCAATATCTTTCAAGAGTTCTACGATCTTTTTGTGGAGTTTTTTTATCTAGCTGTGCACACTCCGTAAAATCTTCAAAAGCATCAGATTCAAAAATGATTCTCCGCTTCACTACAGTTCAGATCCATTGACTTCAACCAAATTTGATCGCTCCCTTACATTTTTAACGGCTCGCAGTAATCGAGTACGGTTTGCCTCAGAAGCCATCAAGTATGCGGTTTCATCCACAGCATACACAACGATTTCAATATCCTGATCTTTGAAGGTTGACTTTAAGCCCTCTAGAAAATTCTCATCTAATTCGTTAACATTCAGGCGATAAATAGTTTGCATGGTAACTCTTTCTGATTGCAAATCAAGTTTACTACTAGGTTTTAGCATACCGAACTACTAAGACATCAACATCGGGGTGAGTGATGCTGGATTGCCAGATACACTTTAGTGATCGAAGCCATGAATACTGTCCTGGATGACCTGGAAAAATACCTCATCAGTGAGAAGGGAGGAGGGGGAAAATTAAAAGTTGAACATTGAAAATTAAAAATGCAAGAGGAGTACAGGGAGGGGGCGATCCTTTAATTCTGGGACTCTAACCAAGCTTCTAAACCCGCCAGTGTGGTGAAATCGAGCAGGGCTTCGCCCAGATCTTCTAGACGGGGCAAGGGGAGGGCAGAGAGGCGCGATCGCATTTCCTCAGAAAGTTCTTGGCGCAATCGGCGAGCTAAGAAGCGGGTGATGAGGGCGATCGTTTGTTCTTCTCGTCCTTCTTGCTTTGCTTCCCGAATTGCTCGTGGTTCTTGCGTTAAATCTATGCCCAACATCGCTTTAATCTCCGATCGACTTAAATTTGTGGGCTTGTAGACCAAAATCGAAGTCACAATATCTATTATGTCTTGTTTCTGTTGAGGGGTTGACACCTCCTGCTCCGTTCGTGCAATTAAATCTCTCGCGGCTTCTGGGGCTTCTGCTTCGTCCACGATCGTCAATACCATCGCGCCAACGGTCACAGGCAACTCTCTCACATCCCTCAACTCATCCAACTCATCCAAATACACCCGATGCGCCTGCCCACCATTGAGAAAAGATCGATGCGGATGCATATCACTTTGCTCGATCAAACGCGATGGATAAATCAGCACCGCTTGCCAATCACTAAAACGACTGCGATTGCGATAAAAATACAACGCAGACTCCGCAAACAGACGTTCATACAACAGTTCGTCCCTCTGCATCTGCACCTCACAGAAGTAAACGATGCCTCTCTTATTTTTTGGCGGCAAAAACACTCCATCAATTTCAAACTTCGGTTCTTTCACTGCAACCGAGTCAAAGCGATAGTCAGAGGCATTGTCAGGTTTAGTCTCAACCAAGTCAAATAAAAGTTCAGGGGATTGTTGAAACAGTTTATAAAAGAGCGGATCACGTCGCATTGTTTGCAGCGAAAAATAACACGTTCAAGTGTACTTTAGTTGGATAATCTGGAAAAATACCTCATCAATACGCCTTAAATCATGACTCAACCCACCCTTTTCATCTGTCAATCCTGCCGTTTCTCTGAACATCGATCTGAAAATCAACCTGCCGATGGTGCAATCTTATTAGAACAAGTCAAAGCACATCAAGCAGAGTCTTTGAGTGAGATCAGAGTTCAGCCTGTGGGGTGTTTATGGGATTGTGGTCGCGCCTGTGTCGTCGCCTTCACTGCCCCCAACAAACCCACTTATCTTTTCAGTACAATTCCAACTGAATCCGCCTCAGACCTGATCGAATTTGCTGAGAAATACACTCAAAGCAAGACAGGAAACGTTACTTACAAGCAGTTTCCTGAACGGTTGCAAAAGGCTACGATCGCCAAAGTTCCGTATGTGAGATAAGGGGGGCGATCATAATGCCTTGCGATCGCAACAGTACCTCTAGCGGTGTTGCCCGTTTCTGCGCCTGCTCCTTGTTACTTAAAGTCAAGTCCTTGTTACTTAAAGTCAAGAGCCTTTTCGATCGCTTTCAGCATCTCAGACTCATCTCGGCTGACTCGTTCACCACCAATGCCAAACAGACCACCTTCTTTCACCGCTTCGGCAATTTGACGGGCGACCGAGAGAATCCAAGTTTTGAACTCTTGCGCCTGAACCACCGTGACTTTACTGCCCAAAATCAAACTGACCTGCTTGAAATGATCGAGAGTATTTTTTCGCCCCTCAGATGCATTCTTGAGATTTTGCAGTGCGCCTAGCAGTTCAAACTGCTTTTTTAGCAAAAGCTGTTCTCCTTGTAAAGGATCTTTTGCGTCGGCTTCTTTCATTGAGGCGGTCAACGATCTGGCTAAATCACTGGTTAGGTCAGTGCGGTTTTGCTCATTTGACACAATCTGAACGGCTGCTTGGGTTTCTTGCAGAAAGGAAACCGGATCAGTTTTGTCGGCAAGTGTGATTGCCATGATGATCATGTTGGGAGTTTGCAGCAGAGTTGACCACTCATCTTCTGGAAAATATTGTTGATTCATGATGGAAGACCTTCTTCAAAGAAAACTGGTATTTTGACCAATCATACTTTCTATCCTTGCGTAGAAACAGGTTAATACCCTTTAGGCAAAGATTTTTATTTGGCAAAATTGCACCAGTTTAAGCAAGCGATTAATCTAAACATTTTAGAAAGTCTTGAACTAAATCAGCCGCTTTTACGTCAAATTTATCCGGAGAGCGGTTCAGTACCCACGAAAATATTGATTTAAATCTACCTGATATTGAATAGTTTTTATGGATATCAATCAGCGGCTATGGATATCTGGAAGAGCGATGAAATGGGTCTTTCGCTTAAGTTTTGTGGGAGTCGGGTTAGGCTTGGCGATCGCCGTGATGTATTTATCCTATGCAGCGCCGCCTTTGCGTCAGGTTAAAATTTCTGAAGTTTTAACCGTGTCTAATGAGACCGGGGCGCGAGTCGATGATCAAACAGTTGAAACAGGCAACTTCATCACGTCGGGTCAACAATTGATTACGCCCCAATCTGCCCGTGTGGGTATCCAAGAAGCGACGGGTGCTGCTCGACTAGGAGCCAATTCATCTCTAATTCTGCGAAATGATTGTTTTCAGTTGGGAGCCGGGAAAGCAGTGATTGCGGGTGCCCAGGGATGTATTGGGGCGATCGTGGTTTCTAGTACCAATGGCATTTATACGGTGGAGCGCTTGGGCTATTTAGCAGAAGTGAAGGTGTTGGCGGGTCAAGTGGATCTGTCTATTCCTAGCAATCCGGCAGTGGGGGCAGTTTCGCTTCAGCCTAATCAAAAAGTGACGGTGAACTGGACTGGGGATGAAATTGGTCCGGTGCGGCTGATGTTGCCCCAAGAAGTGAGTGAGATCGCCATGGGTGAATTATTTCAAGGGTTCCAAGTGGCGCTACCCAACCAAACCAAAATCGCTGCTCTTCAGCCGCCTATAATAGTCGCGCCGATTCCGAAGCCAACCCCTTCAGTTAAACCGACTCCGGCTCCCGCAGCACCCCAACCGCCCGTTGCCCAGCAACCGCCAACCGATTCTCAACTTACGCCTGCGTCTGCCAGAGCCGACTATTCCATAAATGACGATGATGCCAAGTCTGACCATGCCTCATCAGACTATGCTTCAGTGGTTCCCCGATATGTGCGCCGCCGAGCGCCTTCTAACTTCAATGAGCGCTATTCTTCTCGCCGCAGAGTGCGATCGCCCTATGCTAGTAGCTCTTATCGTCGTCGTGCTCCGTCCTACTCTGCCCCCACCTACGGCGATTCAAGTGATCAAGCGCCATCTTCAAGCGCTCCGCCAAGAGTAGAACAGCCCCATCCTGTAATGGAAACCGTTCCTCCACCCGTAGTCGAGGAAACCCTACCAATAGTAATCGAGCAGCCTATTTCCCCACTGCCTGTTGTGCCGGAAAACTCTATTGTGGTTCCAGGTTATTAAAAGCAATCACCAAGAGCGTCCACCATTAGCGAGTGAGGCGATTCCCGCTCAAAAGCATCAGACTCAAAAATACTTGACGTTCCACAAAAAAACCCTCGGCTTTACGCCAAAGGGTTTGTTCCGCACACAACCAAGGGAAACTTACAGGACAGAAATTAAGGATTCACCAGAAAATCTGTATTGTTGCAAATTATTATCTAGCTGCCGTCAATAATCCGGTGCATACGCTACAAAAGAACAAGATCGATCTTAAGACCTAGTAATCTGTCAATTTGAATTTGATGGATTCCCTGCATCTCACTCAGCCCTCATTTTTCAGCACTCAGCACCGCCCTATTTATGCCAACCTATCCCGGAATTTCGAGTGAAGCCTTTAGACATCCCCTTGATCGCCAAGCAGAACAGACCCTCCGCAGCGTTCCAGGCTTTGATTTAGTTGCCAGCAAGTTTGTTGAATATTTAACTGAGCGTCCCCAATTTGTTTATCAGCTAGGCAACAGCATTCAGGTGAGTCCCCGTCAATATGCTTCCATTCACCAAATCTTTCGAGAATGCCTACGGGATTTGGATATTTATCCAGAGCCAAGCCTGTTTATCTCCCAAAGCCCTACGGTTAATGCCTTTGCCTTAGGTCGAGACTTTCCGTTTATCGTGCTGAACTCTGGCTTATTGGATTTGGTTAGCGAAGCCGAACTGCGAACCGTTATTGCCCATGAATTGGGACATCTCAAATGTGACCATACAATTCTGATTCAGATGGCAATTTGGACGACTCAGGTTGTGTCTGGACTAGCCGATCGCACCTTTGGACTAAGCACCTTAGTGAGTACTGGGTTGGTTGCGGCATTTTTTGAATGGCTCAGAAAAGCAGAACTCTCTGCCGATCGCGCTGCCCTGTTGGTTACGGATGATCTTCAGCCCGTTTTGACGAATATGATGCGAATTGCTGGCGGCAGCACCAAATATGCTCACGAGTTAAGCGTAGACGAGTTTATTCAACAATCAGAGCGCTACCAAAACCTTGATGCCGACGGACTCAACCAAATTTATAAGTTTTTGCTCTATAACAACTTGTCGGCGGGTGTTTTTCTCAGCCATCCGTTTACCGTTGAGCGAGTTCATTTTCTGCGCGAATGGTCAGTTTCCAATGACTATCGCCAAATTCGCCAGGGTAACTATGCCCGTGCGGGTGCAGCAGGCTCAGTCGAAGTGCCTGTGAATTCGCCTACTGCGCCATCCCAAACGCAAACGGAAGTGGATGTTTTGCGCCAAGAAATTGACCAACTCCAGCAAGAAATCGATCGCATTAAAAAAGGTGGCTGACGCGATGTGCAACTTTTCTGAAACAGCGCAAACACTGCCCTCACCCTAGCCCTCTCCCGCAGGAGAGGGAACCAGAGATATCTATTGAAAGCCCCTCTCCTGCGGGAGAGGCAGGGTGGTTTCATGTTAGCCAGCGAAAAACTTGATGGATTTGGTTGGCA
>NZ_JBFPDP010000079.1:3642-16516 GCF_040830845.1 Sivoneniella epilithica UHCC 1019 | reverse complement strand
CAGCAGAGCGGCTGCATAAGTTAGGTTTTGAAGCGGTCTATCACTTTCAAGACAACCCCGGTTTATACCGTGAAATGCTGAGGGATGGGCACCCCGGCATTTACATTATGTGCCCTGATTCGCTGAAAGATTATGCAGTAAAGCACTGTGATTGGAAAAATACCATTTTGGTGATAGACGAATTTTCCGGCATTCGGCGCGAAGTTTTGAGCAAAACTGAAATCATGCCAGAGTTTGAGCGGTTGCTATCTGAGAGCCACACATTGATCGCCATTGATGCCTTCCTAGGTGATGTGGATGCCCGAATCATTTCTCGCTATCGCCCAGGCGCGAGGGCAATCTACGATCAAGCCTTCAGCCAATCACCCAAGCTAATTCAGTGGCTCGAAACTCGCACCAAAGACGGCAAAATCAGCATGTCACACGATGGCATTGCCTACGGTTTATTGCGGCAATGGGTAAACCAAAATTATCGGATTGCGATCTCCTGCGACTCTAGACGGGATGCTAAAATCTGCGCTCGGTTCCTACGGCGGTTAGGCGTGAAAGTCCTGCTGTGTACTAGCGAAACCGTAGAAAACAATCAGCGCTTATTGAAAGACCCAGATGGCATCTTGGCAGAAACAGAAGCTCAAGTGCTGATCTATAGTCCTACGGCTCAAAGTGGTCTGGACGTGCAAACCTACTTCGATAGAGGATTAGCCCTTTACAGCGGCGTAATCAGCCCACTCGATTTCTTGCAAATGATCGGGCGCTGTCGCCAGTGTGATCAATGGGCAGTATCAGCCCCCCGGCGATCGCTCGATCCAAACTGCCTTGTGTCATCGCTCGATAGCCCCAAAGTCTTGAAGATGGGCGAAAAATTACAGCAATCATTCACCGATCTGGAAATTGAAAGCAGCGCTAAAACTCGCGGCTGGGGGCTATGGCAGAGCATCACTCAGGAAATTGAGAAATCATTTCACTCCGAATATCTACAGCAATTGCTGTTGCATTTCTTTGGCTCAGTGGAAACGGTTGAGGTTGAATGCGACCGCTCCACCTATAGAGCAGATTCCAAAGTCATCAAACAGGAAGAGGCTGTTTTCAAGCTGAGTGCCAATCTTGCCAATGGGCAACAGCTAATCAGCCAACAGAAAGCCCCTAGCACTGATGCCCAAGTGTGGGATATTGCCCTAGCAGAACAGCACGATCGCTATCCCAAAATCTGGAACCCGCTCCTAGAGCTTTGGTCATCGGCTAACGAAGAATCTAAAGAATGGGCGGTGGAGTTTGCGATTGTGGCATCCAGCCCGCGCATCGAAAAGCTTAAGCGTTGGGTAAGTGCCACTGGCGAAAATGCTGCTGACGATTTAGAAGCCCTACAAGACCAGGTAAAACGGCGCTTCACGAGCTATACCAGTCAACACTATAAGGAGTTGCAGTTCTGTACATTATTCCAGGAATTGGACTTAGGGGAATTAGCAGCCGTTAAGAAAGAGGAAAGTGCGATCGCCCACAAAACTGTTTTCAGAGCAACTTCGACTCGCATTGGAGAACTGTGGGCAGAATTCCAGCGATCGCCCAGACTGACCAAATTATTTCCGTTCGTTGAAACTCAGACAGAATTTTTCGCCATTGTGAAACGCTGCATGACCTTCTTTGGACATCAATCTGAGGGTAAAACCATTAGGCAGCAATCGGAACAGCTTCACCCTAATGGCAAAGATCGGCATGGCAACCCACGGTTTAGCCTATCAGAAAGCGTATGGTTCGTTGGCTGGCTGATTATGGCTGAATCGGGAAACAAGCTATTCCAAGAACATTTTGAGTGGATTATCAAGGCAATTAGCGATCGTCTAACTCACGAGCGAGAACAGCGGCGGCAATGGCTAGAGCGGCAACAGCCCCCACCGATGGCAGCGTAACTTTGACTTGGCAATTTACTAAAAGCGGCTCAATGATGGGCGGCTTTGCTGTGTGAAAAAACGTGTGTGAGCCCCTTCTAAACTGCCTCACACACGTTTTTGGTGGCAACGATTTTGATGCAGGCAGAACCCCTTTTACCGAACTCTAAAAGTAGATCAGTTTGAGCATTTTTCGGAGTGCTTTATGAAAGTCAGCAGTCCTATTCTTCGCTGTGTGTGAGGACTTCGTAATATAGAAGAATCAATACCCAGAAAGGATCACACATGCGATCGCGAATTTCTGAGGGTTCAAGTAGGGTTCAAGTGAAGCTTATAAAGCTATGCCTATTCGTCCCGGTAATCTAGTTGTTCTCACGCGAGACGGCTGCGATCTCTCTGCGAATGAATTGATGGCAATCTGGACAGTGAAAGATGTGCGAGACGATTCGGCAATGGGTGAGATGCAACTGAATCATCAAACTATTGAAGAGTTGCCAATGTTGAATACCCGTCGTTATTCACTCGATTGGCTAGTTTTGTACAAAACCAAAACCAGGTGATAGATGCCCCTGACCTACTCCAATCCTTAACCATGCAGATTCGTAAAGCGACTGACACCTCAACAGGGTGGTGAGGGGGTGCCCCTGCATAGCCTATTCCTATACGCGATCGTTGATGGCTATTGGCAGTAGACCTTACTAACACCACGCTTCTTTTTTTGTTTCGGCTGGCTTCGTAATGCGATCGCCCATCGATAGTAGTGCCCGATCGCTGACCCCAAATCGAGTTCAAAATTCTGGGCAAAGGCTAAGTTACAGTCATAGTACAGATTTACTGTAAGAGGGCATAATAGCTTGAACTGGCTTACCCCTTTAAACTCCTCTAAACTCCCCTAATTAAGCAAGCAAAATGACGAGAAAAACACCGCAAACTAAAGCAGATGTGGCGATCGCTGCATTATCCCCAGAACAGCACGATCAGTTAAGAGAACTAGGCGCTAACCATGCCAACGTTACGGCGATTCATCGCTGGCTCAACAGCTTGGGTTGCGAGGTATCTTATCATTCGGTTTTAGCTTGGCATAACCGAGAATACCGAATTGGGTTGGAAATACAACAGACGAATAGGCTGATATCCGGATATCGGGGCTTAAACCCAGCAGATGCTCATGCTGCGTCGCTTGCCTGCGTGGTGCAACTGACCAGCCGGATCATGAAAAAACTGGAAGACCAAGACGAACAAGACAAGGCTGAAGAAAACAAATTGAGGGGAATTGATAAACTCTCCCCCTCCCTGCTTTCCAACCTGGTAGATCTCCTCCGAGAACAGCGGCAATCTGCCCAAATGTTGGCGGCTAATAAGCAATTGGGCGATCGCCGGGGGTTGGAGCTTGCCGGGGGATATCGGCTAGCTGAAATCGCAGTGAATTTGACCCGCGATACTCCCAATGCGGAGACGGTGAAGAGTATCGTGGATGCGGCTCTAGCAAAATTAGAGGAAGAAGTATGAGGCAACCTACCCTAATCGGGCGGTAGGCACGACTGACGATCGCCCATAGCAGGGCTAGATTGATTGCATTCACCCACAGTTTGGACACCCATGCACCCGATCACTAATCTTGTTCTCTCTGGCATTGCTGCTCTATTCGCTTTCACGATGTACGCCGTCCTTCCTCCCCAGATTTACTTCAGCTTATGGGGCGCAGGATTGGCGACAATGTGTTTGACTTACAAAGATGAAAATGCAGACAAAACCAACGAAACAGAGCAAAATAAGGAGAAAGATCAGTAGTACAGGCGATCGCAATGGTTATAGGTGCTGCATTAAAATTTGGAAGTCAAGCGTTAAGAGCCGCGCCCGGTGCATTCGGTGCTGCATCTGCTGCGTGGAAGACCCTACCAGGTCCGGTTCAATTTATCGGAGGAAAGGCGCTTGAATATACCACGGTTGTTCCGGCGCTCGGAGCGGCTGCGATGGCGGCAGGGTTGCCATTTGGAGCGCCTAAGCCTCCAACCGCAGCCGGAGCAATGCCCGGTGGCATGATGGGCGGTATGGGGATGCCTATGAACCCCGATCAATTTAATTCCCTGTATGGTTCACCGGGCTGGTCATTGCCTTGGCAAAAGGAACCAGGGTTGTATGAGCGGATGCAAAACCGACAATTGGGCGCACAACGCGGCATGTTTGACGCTGGTCAAACAACCCAGCGGATGGGCATCCAACGAAATTACGATTTAGGGCTAGATTCCAACCGTACTTCCCTTGGCATGGCAGGAATTACGGCAGGCACCCAGAAATACTTGGGCGATCGCCAACAGAGGATTGCGGATCTAACCACATCACGCCAATTGCAGGGGTTGATGGATTCCAATAAAACGAGTGCGAAAATTGCGGATCTAACCAGTTTCCGTCAACTCAATGCGGTCTATGACAACAACCGGACTGGGGTGAGAATTGCAGATATTGGAGCCAACCGCGATCGCTATGTGGCAGATCGGGGGGTGGAGGTTGCTCGGTGGGGCGGCTCAGTTCCTAGAATCGCCACTTTTGGAGCATTGATGCGGTAGCAACACCAGTAGCTTTGCATTAAAAAGCAGCCAGGTAAGCGGCTGCTAGGCATGATGGAACTTTCAATATTCAAGCATCTAAACATCTAGATGTTTTATTTTGACTCTAGCCACTGTTGAACCAGTTCTTTAATGACATCGCTCATTTCCCTGTCATCCGCGATCGCAGTGGCTCTGAGCTTTCGATGTAAGGCTTTTGGCAGATAAACGGTGGTTCGTTGATAGTCAGGGTCTTTACTTTTGGAAAGTGGAGCGTCTGAAATTTTGAATGTTTCAGCGTGTGAATGTTTAGATGTCTGGACATCTTTATCTTGATTGTCAGTTGATTTAGCTGCTTTTGCCGCTCCAAATAGCCCATCAAATCGGCTTTCTCTCTGACTCATGGCAGTATCTCCCGTCCTACATCTTGATAGCATCGCCATGCAATTCCAGCGCGGCTATCCCCTTTAACCTGATTAACTGGCACTCCTTCTAAAGCAGCGCGTTGAAACACAGCAAACCGTCTAATGCCAGCCTTGAAAATCGGTAAGCCTGCATTCTTAATGGCTGTTCTTGCCTCTTCTCCAACTTTGCTAGGCGATGGAGGAATTAGGGTAAGCAACAGTCTGTAATCGGTTTCCAGACCTTGCAGCGCTTCCACCATTTGCAAAGTTGCGCCCATTGCCAGGGCATCAGGAGACGTTGGCAGTATTAACAGGTCGCATCCTTCGGCTATCGTTTTAAGCTCAGTTGGATCAGGTCTAGCGGGGGTGTCCACAATGATGTGGTTATAGTTTTTGGCGTGTTTGACTGCTGCTTTCTCATCCACAACCTTAAAAGGCAAATTGCCAGCGCTAGCCCACTGCAAAGCAGAGCGGTTTAAGTCACCATCGACTAAAAGCGTTGGTTCTTTGTTTTGGAAATAAGCCGCGAGGTGGAGGGCAGTTGTGGACTTGCCTACCCCACCCTTAAAGCTGGCAATGGTGATGATCATCTAAATGTTTAGTTGTTGTGAATGTTCAAACGTCTGGACATCTAGACACTGAAATGTCTATTACACTTAAGATGATAATGCAAGAAAAGCTACCTTATCATGCAATCTTTAAGCCGGAAATCTGAAGCAAAATTGAGCGCAATCACTCAATCTGAATTCAATGCTCAACTAATTAGCTTGTGGCTGCATCACAATAAAAGCCAGCATACGAAGCGAGTGTATGGGCAAGACATTCGCGAGTTCTTGACCTTTGTGGAAGACTGCTCATTGAATGAAGTGACCTATATGGCAGCGCAAGAATACCAAGAAAATCTTGTATCTCGTGGTTTGGCACCTCGCACCATTAACCGCAAGATCCACGCCTTGCGATCGCTGTTAACATTTGGATGTGAGAAGGTCCGAATGTTGACAACTAATGTAGGGCTAGTGCTTGGCTCCGAGAAAGTGGCAAACGATTTAGCGCGACGGATTTTGACTGAAGAGCAGGTTTTCAAAATGTTTGCCCTGGAGACTGACCAGCGTAACGGGTTAATTTTGCGAACGCTTTACTATACGGGCTTGCGAGTATCAGAGATAGCCTCTCTCAAGTGGAAAGATTTACAACCCCGTGGTGAACAGGACGGTCAAGCGATCGTGTTTGGTAAAGGTGGCAAGACTCGGATCGTTTTGGTGAGTGAGAAGGTATGGCGATCTCTGATGGAGTTGCGCGAGAATGCCGCAAGCGATGAACCAGTGTTTGAGAGCGGTAAAGGGGGACATCTTGACCCGTCGCAAGTCTTTCGCATTGTCAGAGCTTCTGCTAAACGAGCCGGGATTGAAGGCAACGTTTCTCCACACTGGCTTAGACATTCCCACGCTTCACATGCAATGGATCGAGGCGCGCCGTTGCATGTGGTTCAAGCAAGCTTAGGACACAGCAACCCAGCTACAACCGGGCGATACCTTCACGCTAGACCAGGCGATGGATCAGGAAGGTATTTGGGATGAATGCTGAGTATTGGATTTCTGAAGACAAAAATATCAAACAAGGTTTGTATAAGGTTCAAGTCATCCATTACCCTACACCGTTGCAACTTGCACACGTGCTTTCTTCATGGCATAGGTTTATTAAGCTTCATCCTGCTTTCGATGGGCATGTGAAGATTGTCAAAGAAGCTTATTTTCCGGGCAGGGAGGGTTATTACATCAGAGTTACAGTCACTAAAGCTCTAATGGATGCAGAAGGGTTTAAGCCCTCGTGTGATTCTGATTTCCCCTATCCTGCTTAGGTTTATGAATAGAGTGGCGATCGCGCTTTGCTGGGTTCCATCAGCTATTCATGTCACTTTTTGCATTTAACTTCTAAAAGTGACATGAATAGGTTTCATTCCGATCCTCGACTGTGGAACCTAGGCGATCGCTCGGTTCCAGCAGTTTTAAATCCTTATCAGCTATTCATGTTACTTTTGCCAAAAAATTTCTAAAAACTCTGCTATGATTGAGTTATACAGAAAGTGACATGAATAGCTGTGAACCGAGTTGATGTACTCACCGCAAAATTGAACGCTCTCTTGACCAAAGCAACAGAGATCAGAGAATCGGGTGAATGCCTGCAAGGGGTGCGGCTGGAAAGAGCGGCGGCGGGTGGAACTGCTTCAAAGCAAAGCCAAGAAACTTATAAATATGCGCGACTGCGTTGTGGCAAAGGCAAGGCTCTAGCCAATGGGAGTAAGAGCCAGTATGTCTCTGTGAAAGATATTCCTCATTTTGAAGCCGCGATCGCCCGTGGAAAGAAACTGACGAAACTGGAAAAGCAGATCAGCCAGGTGCAAGCAAAGCTCAAATAGGGGTGCGATCGCGGCTTGATTTGTGTCATGGGAGTTTTGTACAAAACTCCCATCAGTCACAGCATGGATATTTTGGGCTTAAAGGCTGAATTTGACGTAGAGAAATCGTTGTTCCCAGTCTAAGAGAGCTTCGATCTGGAGGTGGGCACCGATCAGGTTTAGGAGGGTGGAGAGCAGTTCTAGAATGAATTTCATGTGGTACATCCGTTTGTTTAAGGTTTACTAAGGGGAAAGATGAACAGCGATTCTCTGTAGGAGCCGTTATTGTTCTTTTTCCAATGCTTCAAGATAGAAGTCTTCTGAGCTAACGTTAAATCCGTCATCACGACCGTAGAGCCATTTCTGAGTTTCTTCATCCCAGATGATACCCACGATTTTACCGACTGGTGTTTGTTGGAATAGATGCAATTTTGGGGCAGGAACATTGGCGGGAGTGGCAGCGCTGCTGCTGAGAAACCAATCTAAGAATTTTGGGTTCATAGTTTTAGTGTTTTTCTTCTAATCCTTTGAGAAAGAAGCCTTCGGAGCGGACATCTAGATCGTCACCATCGCGGCTGTAGCACCATGCTTGGGCTTCTTCATCCCAGATGATGCCAAGGATTTTGCCACGGGGTGTTTCTTGGAAAAGATGGAGCTTTGGGGCGGGAATGCCGGGGGGAGCGGCGGCAAGGCTATTGAGTAAACAATCTAGGTGGTTTGAGTTCATGGTTTTTAGATGGATGATAAAAGCTAGACATTACAAATTTTTAGGCAGCGATCGCCGTAGAAATCGGTTCACAAATCGCACTTAACACCGCTTCTCTTTCAGCCTTCCTGAGCTTGCGGCTGTTGCTCCACTTGCTTGAACCAGGCACCGAGTAGAGCTTTGCCAGCGCTGGCAACGTGAGATCGTCCGGCACAATCGGCGGGGGTGATGCTGGAATGGTGAGCAGGTCTGTTAAATCATCCGTCGCCGGCTGCGGTGTTTGGGCGCGCTGCCCACAGTTGACTAGGTGCGAAACAAACAGAGCAGCGGCAATCATCAACGGTGCGATCGCGGCAATACTGAGTAAATCTTGAAGGGTAATGTATGTCATTTTTACGGTCTCCTAAAGTGTGGTGTGATTCCCGATGAAGTGATGGGAAGGTGGGGAGCTTTGCGGCTCCCCTCGCTGGGTGTTAGTTAGAACGGAAGCGGGTATCGAGTCGGCAACGCTTCAAAATATTCATAGCCGCCTAAGCCACGCATGAATTTTTGATGGGCGATTTCTCGCATGACATCAGCAAGGCGATCGCTGGTAGTCTCAACTTCAAAGCTCTGTTCGTCTGCGGTTTGGTGATTAACTAAGGTGACCAGATGAACAAATGAATCTGAAAGAACTGGGAGTGTTGAAGTTTGAGCAACGGCTGTTAACATGTGAATTGCCTCTTGTAGGTGGGGATAGTGGTTCTGATTGCGAGTCGTTTCGCTATCCCTTTGACATTTCTAATATAGCTAATTGGCTAGCTATATACAAGTAAATAGTAATGATAATTGCTTATCTATATTGCCCTTTGTGATACGCATAGCTAATCTATTAGCTATAGCTAGTTATATAGCATTAGAATGGGGCAAAGTTGAGAGAATGCCAATGAAGAACAAAATTAAAGAATTTATTGAAAGCCGAGGGATTACGGTTTACCAATTTCGTCAAGAAACAGGGATTGCTAATAAGACCGCTTACGATTTGGTCAACAAACCTCAGCAATATCCAGGTAGGGAAGTGATGGATAAAATCTGCTCAACTTATCGTGTTCAACCAAGTGAGCTTTTAGAGTGGATTGAGGAGTAGCGATCGCTCAATCCATCACTCATATTTCCTACTAGCAACCTCACCCTTTTGTAGAGTGAGGTTTTGTTTTAGGACATCTAAGGACATTTAGGAGGTTTAGGACAAAAGGACATCCTTTTAGGACAAAAGGACATGTCCTATCGGTGTCCTTAGCCATTTTTTTAAGTTCTCAGGACATCCTAAATGTCCTTTTTTTGATAGCTCTCCCCATCAATTTCTATTAGGAGATGAGCGCTCATAGCCTCAATCAAAACGCGATCGAGTGTTGCTTTATCGCGTCCGTTTTGCTTTGCCCAGTAGCTACTCTGTATCTGCTCTCTCGTGATAATTTCACCCGCTGGTTTAGAAGCAATCCACTTGAGAAAAGCTGCTGTTTTTGGATCGTCTGCATATTCGATTAGTAGGGCTTCAATGGGGGCGATCTCAGTTGGCAGAACCTCAGCGATCGCGGTAGATTCCTCAGCCATTTTGGGCAGCGGCAACCCGTAGGCATTAGCAATCTGCTCAATCTTCTTTGGCGTGAGAGCCGGGGAAGCGAGCAAATTATCTATATCAGCCGACGTGTGGCTAGTTGCTTGCGGCATTGCAGCGCTAGGGCGCAAATCAATTAGATTGGGCACATCTTGCCAGGTGGCATATTGGGGAATCGCGCAAGGGGCGGTCAGGGCAGCATAAATAGCATTTCCAGTCAGCCAGCATCTACCCGCTGGTAAGGTTGGCTCATCAAAAGGAATGGATAAAAGATCACAGATGCTTTTTGACCCGGCGCGGTCAGGTCCGACTGCTGCGATCGCCGTGAACATCGCTCTGTTGCTTTTGCCGCTGAAACCTAAATCCTCCAAGGTGACGGATTGACCGCTCATCCAAATTGCCATATTGCAGCCTCGGAGCAGGGAAGCAACGGCGGTCAGTTTGCTTTTAAAAATTTGCTTTTGCTTGGGAGTGAACAGCCCAATCAGTGCAGTAATCTCTTCGAGTAGCAGAATGAACGGCTCGTGATTACCCGGCTGATTGTTTCGGCGGCTCCCTTCCGATGCAAATTCCTCCAATGTTGCCATCAAATCAGAGAATAAATTCTCATCATTTTGCAATCTATCTTTTAGATAGTGCTTTTCGCATCGTGCCCAATATCCAGCCTCAGTTAGTTTATTTTTGGGGTTGCAGATCCAATATCTTAAGCCCCGCTCTTTCACCCCCAAACTGAGCGCTAGGGCAGCCATGACCCCTTTCCCACTACCCGGCAATCCCGCGATGATGACAGGTTGCAGGGGGGCTGATGTTAGCGATCGCAGGAATTCCAAAGCATTGGGCGCTGCTGCTACTGGCTGCGATTCTCCAAAAGTGTCAGCCAGTTCATCCACCGATTCAGGTAGTAGCTTTTGGTCCGTTGGCAGTACTTCAGCTTCGATAGCGTCCTTTCGGCTCAGTGCTTCCTGTCGCTCCCATAACCTGAACGCCACATAATCAGCAGGCGTGAGGGGCACCGATTCGCCATCATCAAAGGTGAGAACGCCCCGTAGCCCGTGGTATGGATGCTTCTTATCCTTAATGAAATTGCACAGTTCACAGTTGCCGATCATCGGCTCTATCAGGCTGTTGATCGTGCCCTTACCCCATTCTTTGCACCAATCAGAGTAGGAATCGGCAATGCTCTTGTGCTTGTGCGAAAGTTTGTAATGCCAGATTTCATCACGGCTATGGCACCAATCAGCATCTTTCACTTTTCCGGTAGACCTAAACATTTGATAGATGGTTGCTAGTGCCAACGGAGCGGCAAACAAGATACTTCCTCCAACAGAAATCAAAACCGTACCGGCTGTGACAATCGCGCTTAATTTGAGAATGTGCCCTAAGCCTTGTGCCTTATATTCAGTCAGCGCGGGTGCTTCACGAGTTGCTAGAGCGCTCATTAATATTCCCTCGTTGACTTCTGTTGGGCTTGCTGGTAATTGATGCGTGTTGGATCAATGATGTTGCTGATTAAGTTCAGTCCGAGGATCACGACTTCTACGCCAAACACCCCTAAAAGCACCCTCACCAGTGCCATTACATTCAGTTCACCCGTTTCGCTCAGTGGGGAATAAAGCCAACTCATTAGCCCTAAATCAAGTAAGTACATGACCCAACTGAAGGTAAGCAATGCACCTAGTGAGCGCTCCACAACGCTGTTATGTTTCTGTTTGATGCGGCGTACAGAATCGCGATCGCTCCATTGTTCTTCCACTTGGGGCGCTTTTTGCATCCTTGCCAACACACCAGAAAGGAATGGCACGTTGAAGGAATTGGCGATGGGCAGTAACTCCACAATTTGAAAGATTGCCCAGACAATGAAGCCAGCCAGGGAATAGATGATGGCTCCTAAGAATCCGCATCCCCCTTGGAGGAAGCCGCCAATAAAGGGGATGGGGCGCAATTCGCCACACACATCAATCCCACTACTGCCGCCAAAAATCATGCGGGTAACGGCAATATATGGCTCAATGTTGGCAAAAATCAGAAAGCCCCCGGCAATGATCAAAAGAACTTTAAGAAGCTTTAGCACTTTAGTTATCTCCCTTTGCCTTCTGGTTTTCATTGCGGAATGCTTGCTGCTGGTAGGCTTTTCGCACGGTGGCAGACACACGAATATCAGAAATAGTGCCCTGCCTGTCTACGATCGCGGTTGCCCCCGTTTCATCACACAAGATGCTTCCCTTGCCTAAAGGTGTGCGGCTGCGAATGTCGAGCGCAGTTTCTCCTTCGATTAGGTTGGGTGTGCCGTCGGCTAGCACAAAGCCCGTATTGCAGTTGCCAAAGCGCTTTTCTGCGATGCGGCTATCTTTGGCGGCGACGCTGGCATTGCGGCTAACGAGGGATTGGGCGTTGATGTCTTGGATTAAATCGCCTGATTTGAATAGGAGTAGGGCTAAGAAGGATAAGCCCAATACTCCATAGATGATTTTGTCTTGCTGGTCTATGGTGTTCATGGTTCAGAATGAATAGGTGGTCTTTGCTGGTCACAGTGAAGGGCGATCGCTACTTTCTCAGGGCTGCGATCGCTCTCTCGTCACATTTCTTTGAGTAATTCAGAAAATATCTGCTTGGCTCGTTCGTAGTCGGGGTCACTGTCGGTTTCAATAATTACAATCGTCATTCGATCAAACAGTGGTAATTGCCCATCACAGGGCGGCGGTGCTGGCTTAGGCGGCTTTATCTTTGGGCGTTTCATGTGGGCGATCGCTCCTAGACTGCAACTAAAGCATCAAGGGCACTTCCAACCCCTTCCATTTGTTCAACCAGGATTTCCAGTTGTTCTCTTTGAGAAACGGTTAGAACTTTGCTGGTGAGTTGATGGGCTAGGACGTAACGGATTTCAGCACGGCATTCAAATAGCGATTCGGCAATTTCAACACGCGGATCGGTCATGGGTTTTCCTTTTTTCTGTGTGGTAAGTCGGTGAATCATGCAGAAAAATTTACATTGGCAAGCAACCGAGGGCAGATGAGGCGGCGATCGCGGGATACTCTACCGAATCGGCAAACCGTGAAAAGCAATCGTCATCGAGGGTAATGGTGTGGGGTTCTGCCTGAGTGAGTCCCAATTTTTGGGCGGTCAGTGCCATTACTTCGGCTTGAAAGGTAGCAGGGCTGTAAAGGTAAGCGAGGGTGTCGCTGACTTGCTCTATGGCGTTGGTGCGATCGCTGGCAATCTTATCGAGGGATTGTTGAATCCCTGCTAACTGCTGTTGCGTCCGGCTGGCAATCTTATCGAGGGATTGTTGAATCCCTGCTAACTGCTGTTGCGTCCGGCTGGCAATCTTATCGAGGGATTG
>NZ_JBFPDP010000079.1:0-3545 GCF_040830845.1 Sivoneniella epilithica UHCC 1019 | reverse complement strand
TTGTTGAATCCCTGCTAACTGCTGTTGCGTCCGAACGCCTAAAGTCGCTTTGTCCTGCACAGTCGATTGATGGGCGGCGCTAGCGGTTGCAGTGTGGCGATTCGTTGGGCGATCGCTCTTAGATTGCTTAGTTTTGCCGTTCACATTGGGTAGATCGATAGATTTTTTAAGCTCTTCAGAGTTAATGGGCATTGCTGGAAATCTCCTGAATTAGTAGGGTTTTGAACTTTTCGACTGAACGGCACCGCTTGAGAAACAGCACTAAGCTTGTAAGAATTTCAAGGTCTGAATCGTCGTATAGCCCGTAATGGTTTGGCTCAATGTGTAGCCGTTCAATCCACCATCGCAATGTGCGATCGGGGACTTTTTTCCGTCTGACTCTTGAAAGTCTCCAAGCCAGTTCCTTAAGGGTGTGTCCATCCGGTTGTGTGGCGTGAATCAACATGGTTTTCAGGTTCTTATTGCTGCGTCACCCGCTCTGATTGCAAAACCAATTAAGCGGCAACGAGTTTCATTTCTTGATTTGGATGCTAACATAAATTACATCAAATGAATCATTTTACAAATTTGATGCGGAAACGAAATTAATTCAATTTGAGGGCTATGATTTATGCATTCAAAGCAGGTAATTGACAATATGCGGCGTACAACCGTGTCGTTTGAAGATGATCAGTTTGAAATACTTGAAAAGTGGGCTGATAAGGAGATTCGGACAGTTCCGAATCTTATTCAAGCGATTGTGGTTAGCGTCTTGAGAGGGGAGTCACCAAATGTTCCTGAGTTAACTGCTTTAGAAAATCCCACTAGCAAGGGTAAGTGCTGAAGTGGTTAAGCGGATCACCGTGACGCTAGATGATGAGACGCATCAAGTCTTGCAACAGTGGGCAGACGACGAGGCTAGGACTGTTCCTAACCTGTTAGCTTGGCTTGCACTTAAAGCTGCAAAAGAACATCAACAGGAAAATCCAGTCACTAGCAAGAGCAAGTAAGGAGAGCGATGGCAAATGAACTAAACCGGGCGATTCAAGCGCTGGCTGACATTACCTCTATGCAGGGAACGCAGATTAATCAACTGCGGGAATCCATGCAGCAATCTAATCAGCAGTTGAGCGATCGCATTGACCAGATGGGCGATCGCATTGACCAGATGGGAGACAGGTTAGGCAACAAAATTGATGATTTAGCCGTGCAGGTTGGAGCGCTAACCAGTGCGGTTTTAGATCAGAAGCGGTCTGTTGATGGCTTAGTTGAAGAGAGCCGAAGTCATAATGAAGCGGCAAAAATTCAAGCTGAGAACGTCGCAAACCTGATCAAAGTTGTTGATCGGCTGGCAATCAGAAACTAATAG
Organism: Sivoneniella epilithica UHCC 1019; assembly: GCF_040830845.1. Classification (NCBI taxonomy): domain Bacteria; kingdom Bacillati; phylum Cyanobacteriota; class Cyanophyceae; order Leptolyngbyales; family Leptolyngbyaceae; genus Sivoneniella; species Sivoneniella epilithica. The sequence goes on along the minus strand of NZ_JBFPDP010000079.1, from coordinate 2,197 downwards.
AAAATCCCACTAGCGAGGGCAAGTAAGGAGGGATGCAGGATGACAGAACGGCTTGACCGAATTGAAGCAATCCTAGAAAGGAACGCAGAGCAGATGGCACAAAGCCAGCAACGGCACGATACTGACTTTGCCAGAATCAGCCAGTTGCAAGAATCCAACGCGAGATCAATTGAAGCAAACAGCAATGCGATCGCTGAATTGCGGCAAGCGCAAGCGGTTGACCGGGCTGATTTTCGGGCTTCAGTTGAGGATATGGTGTCAACGATTATCTCTTTAGCAGAGCAAGCCGAACAGGATCGAGTAGAGTTTCGAGGAACTGTTCAAAACATTCTGGATGCTCTCACTCAGCGCTTTAGCGGCAATGGACACAGCACATAGAAGCAAGGGCAAGTAAGGAGAGCGATCGCGATGTTGATCGATCCTGAGAATCCGTTTGAGGAGTGGGAGTTTGAGGTTAGGGCAGCAACCCTTAACGCAGCTAGAAGTCAATGTGAGGCGATCGCGGCTTCACAGCAATTGACCGAAGTTTTTTCAGTCACTCAGGCGACGGTTACACCAAGCAACGGCACCTATCGGTTTATTTGTTGGTTCAAAGTTGAGATAACAGATGATGGCAACAACGACGGTTAGAGACTTACGCACGGTGCGTTATGCCCCAAGTCCAGGGGTTCATCAGCTATCCATTAATTTAGGGTTAGCTGATGCTGCAACCGTGTTTGAGTTTGCACATAAAAATGGTTTGAGGTTTGAGATTGTTCAAATCCCGACAACTCAGGGTATCGAAATCCATGCGTTGCTCTTGTCTGAGCAGGTTGAATCGTCACCTTTGGGGGCTGAACTTTCAGACAAACTTGATGAACTGGCAACACGGATCAACTCTGTTGCTATTCGTCATGTCTACGGCAGACTTAAAGCAGCATAGGAGAAGCGATCGCAGATGAAAAGCGCGGCAGTCGTTGAATACAATCCAGTAGTTGCAGCGCAAAATGCAAACGTTGATTCCCCGTGGCATTGGCTTTTCTTAGAACCCTCAGAGACTATTCCTCATCTGCCTGGATCTTCAGAGTCGAAGGTGCTTCTTTTATACCAATGGACAATAGCCCATCATTGGGTAATCAAGCTTGGTTGGAATCCAAAGCATAAGCCCCCATTTAAGACCGGTGCGATGAACGCAGGAAAACCGAAAGGGGTATTCCTCCATTCAGTTCGGGGTTTGTGCAACTTCTGTTTTAGTGAAACTTCACCAGGTTCCATTGCCTACGATCACCCAGTCTACTGGATGCAAGACATTTGCCGTGAGTTGCTTTGCTCAGAATATTTTGATGGGGCTAACGAACCAAGCAAACGCGAATTGATAAGAAGGAAGAATGAGGTTTGGCATCAATTAAAGTTTAACTTTCAAAACCCAGCCGATCCCCATAGAACTTATGCAACGTGGCTTTTATACGAAATTGCTTTGAGAATGGCAGAAAAAAGCAAAGGGGTTCGTGATAATGGCTCTACTCCGGCTCTGTTCCAACAATTTTGGAAGGCTTTTCTGAAGTCAATGAAAGATGAAATCACAGCTCTAGAAAAAGATGCAGCCTTGTTCAAAATTGAACACGATAAAGCTTTTATACAGAGGAAAGGAAGGGGGATGACTTTTAAACCATTAACCCTAAAAAAAATGGATCGCCAAAATGCCCACTAGTAAAGGCATACAAGATTTAGTCGCAAATTTTTGCAGGAGAATGCAGCCATGCTCTAATGAATTAAGCGATCGCGTGTACCAGCAAAGCAGATTCCAGCCCGCTAGTTGACCACGCGATTGCCCCCAAAACAAAAACGACCTGACAGCAGATTCCAGCCCGCATCAAGTCGCTTTTGAAATTATTCACTTTAAGATCACACAGCCGTTCTAGCGGCTGATTCCTTATGCAAACGATTCTAGCCTCAAAGTCTCCAAACAATCAACAAGAACGCCTATTTCGCTGGCAGCGTAAAGCTCTACTCCTTATCCAGCGGCAATCACAAGGCGCATTCCTTAACAATCAGCAAAAGCGGTTAGTTCGTCGCTGGCAGCGCTGGCAGTCTCAGCAAAGAGGAGGTGCATCGTGAGTCTAATCCTCCGCTGTTCCAACTGCCGATCGCTCAACCTTGAGATCCGGACCAGCATCGACGACAAACATTTTGCATCATTACATTGCCTAGACTGCGA
>NZ_JBFPDP010000078.1:0-16530 GCF_040830845.1 Sivoneniella epilithica UHCC 1019 | reverse complement strand
GGCATGATTGGTTCAGAGGTAGCTGCCGCTCTATTCTCTCCCATCTATCCACCAAAATAAAGTTGACAGCCTACTAGAAGATTTGCGAGTGCCACCGGGAAATCGTCTAGAAACTTTGGAGGGCGATTGACCTGTCGGTCGCGCTTACGCGGATCGCTCAGGGCAATACAGCATTCGCATTAACGACTAATGTCGTCTTTGTTTCACCTGGCACGAAAACGAACCTAGCGACGTAGAAATTGTCGATTATCACTAACCGTCAACTTACCCAATCCAATGATTCGAGTTCCCACCCACCGCGCACCCACCCATCCCGGCGAAATGCTACTGGAAGAATTTTTGGTGCCTATCAACCTACCAATCCAAGAACTTGCCGCCGCGATCCATGTTTCTACGATAGATATTCAGACGATCGTTCAGCAGCAGCAGGCAATTACGCCTAACCTAGCCCTACGGCTGGCGAAATACTTTGATACATCAGTTGATTTCTGGATGAATTTACAACTGCGATGGGATTTATACCATGCATTGAATGCGGAAGCCGAGGCTCTATCTCGTATCCAGCCCCGCTCTGCTTAACAATCCAGCACATCATCAATGCCTTTTACAGAATGGCAACTTTAGAGTGTGCATTGGTTGTGTGCGATAGATAGAGACACGGCGTAAAAAATCTATGAATTACCCTTCATACACTACAACTAGCGCTCTGCTCCAATTGTTTCAGGCGATTTTGGATGCGTTTGCAGTCAGCGATCGCGGGCTGAAAGTCGGGCTTTAAAGCGATCGCGTTTTCAAACGACCGAATGGCTTCTAAATACTGCTTTAGTTCTGCCAATGCCCGACCCCGCCAATACCATGGAATATGGCGTTTGGGCTTTAGCCGGATTGCCTGCTCAAATGCGGCGATTGCTTCTTTATAACGCTGCGATCGCATAAGGCTAGCTCCTAAACAACACCAAAGCTCCACATGCTCCGGGTTAAGCTCAAGCGCCTTGTTGTAAGCAGTCACCGCTTCATCATGACGACTCAGGAGAGTCAACACATTCGCCTGACACCGCCATAATTCTGGATCGTCTGAACAGTATTGCAGCGCTTGATTAAATGCAGCTAGGGCTTCTCCATAACGCTGCAACTTTTCTAAAGTGCGCCCTTGATTAAACCAGATATGATGGTTTTCTGGGGCTGTCGGGTTCGGAGGCTCAGATGCAAGATCTACACCCGTGAGACTAGCAACCAAAACATTAATGCGAGTTTCCTCTTCTTCGATTAGGTGGACTAAGTTAGTGCCTGGTGGATTTGGGGGGTAGTTAATGATAGAAGTTTCTTCAAAAAAATCACTGGATGTACCGGGATTCAAAGCCGCTGCATCCTGTTGGAGTTGCTGAGCATTGCTAAAAGCCGCTTGTTGTAGTCCTCGGTTTGAGGAAGTTAAGCCGTCTTTTTCAGTTGTCCCTGAAAAAATGGTCACATCTTCGTCTATCGTCGGCGCAATCACGCTTTGGTGAAGCTGTTTGAGAATGCGGGTGCGTGCATCTGTTGAGGCTTGAAAATCGGGCTTAAGCTGCAAAACTCGGTCATAGCTGGCGATCGCCGCTTCCGATTGTCCTAGTTTTTCTAGGAGCTTACCGCGATCGTGCCATGCCCAATAATTGTCTGGCTGTAGCTGGACGACCTGCTGAAACGCCATTAATGCTTCATTCGGTTTTCTGACTGTAGCCAGTAGTGTCGCTTGCTTAAACCAGGCAAGGTGATCATCGGGCTGAATCTCAACGACTCGTTGATAGGCTGCGATCGCGTGATCCCATTCCTGCAAATTTTCCATTGCCATCCCACGCATAAACCAGGCAAGGGAATCATCAGGATTCTCTTGAATAGTGCGATCGCATGAGGCGATCGCTTCATCATAATGCTGCAAATGGTAGAGCGTATCTACCTGCTTTAATCGAGTTAAAAGCTGCTTGCGGCTGACAATGGCAACCTGAAAATCAGGCTTGAGATTCACCGCGCGATCGTAGGATGCCACTGCTTCTTCAAACCGATTTAGGGTTTCCAGCATTTTGCCGCGATCGTGCCATGCCCAGTAGTTATCGGGTTTTAGCTGCACCACTTGCTCGTAAGCTTGAAGCGCCTCGGTTGATCGCTGAAGCCGTTCAAAGGCATTCCCGCGCTTATACCACGCCAAGTAATCTTCCGGTTGAAGCTGGAGAACGCGCTCATAGGACTCTGCCGCTTCTTCGTAACATTCCAAATTTTCTAAGGCAATTCCCCGCTTAAACCAAGCTACCTCATCACTGGCATTGGCTTGAATCACTCGATCATAGGCAACAACAGCTTCCCGATAGCGCTGCTGATGGAATAGCTCGTCTCCTCGTTCGAGCCAAACGAGATGCCCTTCTAAGGTGACGATGGTTTGCTCCGTTAATAAATCAGCAACCGACGTGACTTGCATTAACCCGTTCAAATCTGCCAGTGCTTCGGCGGCAGAAGGATAGCGATCGCGAAAATCGTAGCGCACCATCTTATCTAAAATGGCAGCAAGTTCTGAGCTAACCTGAGCGCGATCGCGCCACAAAATTTCGCTCGTTTTCAAATCCTTAGGCAATTTCTGTAAATAACTTCCGGTCAGGCATTGAACCGCCAAAATGCCAAGTGCGTAAACATCACTACTAAAACAAGGCATTCCTGCTAGTTGTTCATTGGGCATGTAGCCAGAAGAACCGATCGCCACACTATCGGTTGAGTGGCGATTTTCCCCATCAGCCCAGCCGATTTGCTTGACTGCACCAAAATCGATCAGAACCAAACATTGATCGTGCGATCGACGGATTAAATTAGAGGGCTTGATATCGCGGTGAACTACCTGTTGCTGATGGACAAACTCTAGCACAGTCAAAATATCTTGTAAAAGATGCAGAATTTCTGCTTCGGTAAATTGATGCCGCTGCCGTAATTCCTGGTTAAAAACGACTCCTTCTATGAACTCTTGTACCAAAAAAAAGTTCTGCTCTTCTTCAAAGTGAGCGAATAGCCTGGGAATCTGGCTATGGCTGCCTAAGGCATAAAGCACCTCAGCTTCTGTGTCAAATAGGCGTTTTGCAGCCTGAAACGTTTCTACATCTACCTTTTTAGGTTTTAGCTGTTTGACAACACAGGTCGGCTGCCCAGGCAAATGTAAATCATCAGCCAAATAGGTCTGTCCAAATCCACCACCGCCTAAATGCTGCCTGATTTGGTAACGGCTTCCAAGAATTTTGCCCAGCATAACTTGCCAATCTTCTAGAGTTTATAAACCTATAAGCGATAATCAGGAAATGTCTCAAGCTACTCCAGCTTATCTTTAAGGATCGCAACAAAACAGTGACAAGGGTTCCGAGGAATTACCCAGAAACGCTCAAAAGCTTCGTAGATTTGTATAAAGAAACCGTAAAGATTTTAGCCTGAAATAAAAATTTGGCTTGTAGAGAGGCGCAAAATCCCTGTTAGCTGCTTATTAGAGGGCGATCGCGATACATCGGCACACTAAAAAATAGTGTCCAATTAGAGCTTTTGACTAAAATCTTTGCAAACTGTTCATCTTTGTCAAGACTTCATCAAGGTTGGAAACTTTACTTGGTATCCTTAATCTAAGGGTGATCAAGCAAAGTTCAATCCAACAGTGCAAAATACATTGGCTCTCTTCTAAATCTTTAGCATGATGTATTTTCCAGATTTGTAATTTGTTCTATTGTTGGGTGCATCGGTAGGCGTTCTCAAAGATAAACAAATTCAGCAGGGGCATTTCACCTGCCATCTATCTGATCACGAGCAAGAGTTTCAAATTATCTGCAATGTGTAACTTTCTCGATTGCCCCTAGCTCTTACCTTAAATCTTTCTGCTGCTCTAGAAGAGGAACTTTGACCCCATTCTTACTTCCTCTTCCCGCTTTAGAAGAAAGGGGGAGGAAATGAAAGCTGATTTTACTTGAATATTAGTTCATTACCCTACTGTACATTGGCAATGTATAATCTCTCTCTATTTAACCGACTATTCAATCCTACTGACTTTAGTGTATGTGTATAAACTGTACCTATCGTGCCCTTGAGTCTCCATTGGGCTTTGGCTCATCTCTGGAAGATCTTGTGGTTCAATCTACATCTCACTCTAGTATTGCTTTTAACCCAGGATTAACAGATTCTCTGTCAATGAATTTTTCCAGCGCCTCTAGCTCTCCAAGTCGCGCGGATCACACTGATTTAAGCGTTCTACAAGATTTTGGTTCCGTCTTATTTGATCAAGCTTTGCCCAGTTTGACGGTCTTGGAGCCTAGGGCGATCGCCTCTGTGCCCACACCGACCATCGTTCCTGTATTGAGTCCTGATCTAGAGACTGTTCCTGAACGTCTGACTCAACCCAGTTTGCCGATAGAAACAGTTGATAGTAATCCGCTCATTGTTGCGCCAATTGTTCCGCCTGATGAGCCGAGTCCGCCTAGCGTGGTGACTATTAGTAATCTCGTGTTTAGCGGCAAAGAAGGCGATACAGGCACCTTTCAACTGAAGCTCAATTTGCAGCAAGCACCAACCTCAAACATTACGCTTGCATTTACACCAGGTAGCTTTTTGACAGTAGATGCAGATGGCAATCTGCAAAACGGTACTCAGAATTTTGTGACTTTTACGCCCCAAACGTGGGATCAAATTCAAACAGTTTGGTTTATTGCTGAAGTAGACGGAGTTGGAACCGATCGCACTATTGGCAATACGCTTGACTATCAGCTAAGCGGCGGAGCAATCGCCAGCGGCACCTATGATTTAGGCTCAATTGCTAATACCTATGCTCCAGACACCTCACGGTTTAATATTGACCTCGACTTTCGGAATGACACATCTGGCTTTTGGACGCTAGAACGACGGGCGATCGCCCAAAAAGCATCCACTGATTGGTCCAGCCGAATTGCGAATGAATGGACTGGCTTGCAGTTAAATGGGGCAATCAACAAACTACAGCTTGGCTCCACTACTACGGCGTTTCAAACTCGGCGCTATGTCGATGATTTAGTAGTGTTTGTGAACACCATTAACTCTAGGGGCACTGCCGGCGGCTATGGCGGGATTGAATATGACTATGGCGGCTGGATTACCTCCGCTGAATTGATGCCTCGTGTTGGACAAATTGCGATCGATGAAGCGGTCAGCAATACCTATCTTTATAATGCGGTGTCGCATGAACTGGGGCATACCCTCGGATTGTTAGGATTAAACTGGGAAGGCTATTTGAAGCAAAACTTTACGACTCCTCAAACCGCTGTTTTCAGAGGGGAATATTCCAAAGCCCTCAACGGCGGACAATATATTCCTTTGCAATCTCAAGATGGAGCTAACCCAGTAACAGGTCAGTATGACTATTGGCACCCGGCTGCCAGAGTTTCATCCATCATGTCTTACCAGTGGCTTTACTATTTGCCATGTCCAACTGAAATGGATTTTGCCATGTTGGCAGATAGTGGCTACCGAGTTTATGGAATTAACGCACCGTTCCCTCCTATAGTGCCTCCAATCAGTGTGCCGCCCGTAGTGAATCAGCCGACTGATCTAAGTAGCACTCAAGTTGTTGGGGCTAATACTACGTCTGTTTTAGTGCAGGAAGAGCAAACTACCGAGCCAATCAGTACCGTGAACAGCCAGGTAGTCGTTACCGATACTGCGCCTCTTTCCATGCTGGAAGAGCAGATGACCGAGCCAATTAGCACCGTTCTTCAAGTCTTAAATGACTCAATTAACGCGGTGATACCCCAAGTTGTTGAGGCTAATATTGCGCCTCTTTCCATGCTGGAAGAGCAGATGACCGAGCCAATTAGTACCGTTCTTCAAGTTTTAACTGACTCAATTCTAGAACTGAATTTTGTGCTATGAGCGGTTTAGAGAGGTAGACGATTTCACATTCCAATGCCTAACCGTCCTGCCAAACTGGGTGTCAGTGGCAGCAATGTCACAATCATCAAAAATAATGCCAGTAAGCACAATGCGGCTCGGGCATCGTCTGGCTCAGTCAGTTCATTCGCGCAAGGGCGCTCCAAATCACGCTGGACAAACAGCAGGATCAGTGCCCAATAAAATGCTAATGGGTTCACAAAAGAAGCCAAGCCCAACACAATCAAAACTGCAACGGTAGTTCGGGCAGCAATTTTCCGACCATAGACTGCCTGCACAATTCGTCCTCCATCCAGTTGTCCAGCAGGCAGCAGATTGAGTGCCGTAATCACCAACCCCAACCAGCCTAAAACAACGAATGGGTGAACATCGACAATAGGTTGTTTTAAGGGTTCTTGCAAAACCACTCGTGCTAGAGTGCCAACCAAAATGGAACCCTGAAAAAATTCTGAAGGCAGTTGAAATAAGCTGCCCTTGTGGGAGAGCAGTAAGCCGAAAAGCAGTACTAGAAACGAGAGGCAGCCCCCAACAGCAGGTCCCGCAAACGCGACATCGAATAGAACATTGCGATTGGGCAAAATGGAAAGGAATTTGGTTAGAGCGCCAAATGAACCAATTTGAAGAGTAGGAATAAAAAATGGCAAGCTAAGCCGGACGTTATGGCGATTGGCAATCACCCAATGGGCAACTTCATGAGCAGCCAAAATACCGATAATGCCAGCCGCAAATGGAATTGTTTCAGCGACTCTGTTAGGGTTTTCAAATAAGTCAAATCCCAACATTAACCCTGCGCTTTCTAAACAGGCGATCGCGCTAAAAATGAACAAAGCCCCTGCCAGTAGTTTTTGTGACAGGTTTAGCGGTTGTGGATCACGGCTGCTTGGCAAGACGATAATTACGGGTTTATCATCTTGATTCTCAACTAGAAACAGACGATAGGTTTCTCCCAATCGCATTTTTAAGCTTTCAGCAAGTTTGGTGTAAGCCACTTCTGGGTCACCGCGCAGATTGCCTCGAAAGATTGCGCCTTCTTGATACGGGATAGTTTCGGTGGCAAAAAAGGTATCTATCCCAAAAATGCCTTGAATTGCTTTGAGGTCTTCTGGAGGCAGCGGAACGACATCAGGTTCATCGGGTGTTGAGCTTGCTGGAGATGAATCTGGGCTGGATTCGGGTTGAGTGGAGTGGTCTGAGGAATCATGAGCAGGATTGCCTGATGCCGCGATCGCGTCTACTCGGCGAGCCGCTGCCTCTTGCTTGAGCGATCGCACTTGACTGCCCAAGCCCATGTAAACTCCGGCAGATCCCACCAGCAACAGCAACATAATCACTAGATTTAGCATCACGCCAGCTGCAGTTAGCCCAAAAAATAGCAGCCAAGGCAACATCAGCACAACGGACTGCAACCATGCAAAAATGCCAAGCTTGCCCAAGGGTCTGGCGCGAAAAAATCCCCAGGCTAACAAGCTAACTCCAAAAGCAACGGTTAGTAGTGTTAAATCTTCAGTAATTGCCGTGAACATCCCAAACCCTTTTGCTAAATCAAACGCCCCTGTTGAAAGAGACTTTATTTGTCTTAATAAAACGCTTAAATATCTACTCTACCTGAATTAGCTCCCTCCCTTTCTTCGCAAATGCTTATCAAAAAATAGAGGGAACCCGTTGGACTCCCTCTAAACTTTGGTTTAAGCCAATTAGCTTCGCAAAAGCCAACTATTTCTTACCCTTCTTGCCATCTTTCTTGCTCTCTTTCTTTTTGTCATCCTTTGGCTGATCGCTTGCATCTGCCGTTGCGGATACTTCAGATACTTCAGGTGCTTCAGATGCGTCAGGGGTTACAGCCGCAGAAACTCCCATTTGAGCCGCAACTTCTGCCGCAAAATCGGTTTCTTCCTTCTCAATTCCTTCGCCTAGTTCAAATCGGACAAAGCGACGAACTTGAATATTCTCACCCAAACTCGCTACATGTTGAGCCACCAACTCGGCGATCGTAATATTTTGATCTTTAACATATGCCTGATCGAGCAAGCACAGTTCCTTCAATCGTTTTTCAATCCGTCCCTGCACAATTTTTTCTTTCATTGCTTCAGGTTTGCCCGATAGGTCGTCCCGACCCATCTCAATTTCTTTTTCCTTATCGGCGATCGCGGCAGGAATATCGCTAATTTTGACGTATTCCACCTTGGATGCCGCAATTTGCATGGCTATATTTTGAACAAGTGCCTTAAATGCCTCATTCCGCGCCACAAAATCGGTTTGGCAATTCACTTCTACCAATACGCCAATTCGTCCACCAATGTGGATATACTGACCCACTAATCCTTCCGCAGCCACCTTGCCAGCTTTTTTCTCAGCCGATGAAATTCCTTTTTTCCGTAGCCATTCGCTTGCCTTTTCAATGTTGCCCTCCGTTTCTTGGAGCGCTTTTTTACAATCCATCATGCCTGCGCCCGTTTTTTCGCGCAGTTCTTTAACCAATTTTGCTGAGATGTCTGCCATTGCCCTTACTCCTAGCTGTCTAAGGCAATGAGCAATGAGTAAGAAGCGAGATCAAGCGAGATCAAGACTCATCACTCATCACTCATCACTATTTAATTTGCGGTTTCCTCAGTTTCTTCAGGGAAAGCATCACTATCCTCATAGTCATACTCCCCATCCGCGCCATCATAATCATCGTATTCTTCATCAGCTTCAAGCTGACCATGCCGACCTTCATAGATCGCATCCGCCAACTTGCCTACTATTAGCTTAATTGACCGAATGGCATCATCGTTCGCTGGAATGGGAATATCTACCACATCAGGGTCGCAATTGGTATCCAACATCGACACGATGGGCAAGTTGAGCTTTTGGCACTCTTGAACTGCGTTATACTCTCGTTTTTGATCCACAATCACCACAATGTCGGGCACTTTCCGCATGGCTTTAATGCCACCCAGATATTTTTGGAGCTTTTCGAGTTCACGGCGCAAGACAGAGGCTTCTTTCTTAGGCAATAAATCAAGTCCACCGGTGGCTTCGCGGCGTTCGAGATCTTTCAAGCGATCGACGCGAGTTTTAATCGTCGTCCAGTTGGTCAGCATTCCACCCAACCAGCGCTGGTTCACATAGTAAGCACCACAGCGACTCGCTTCTTGCGCCACGATTCCGGCAGCTTGGCGTTTGGTGCCAATGAATAAAAACTTTTTGCCTTGCTCAGAGGCAGTCCGCACATAGTTATAGGCTTCATCCATTAATCGGGCGGTTTGCACCAAATCAATGATGTGAACGCCGTTGCGGGATGTGTAGATGTAGGTATCCATCTTGGGATTCCAACGACGGGTTTGGTGCCCAAAGTGAACCCCAGACTCTAATAATTGAGCCAATGAAACGACTGGCATATTGACTTTTCTCCTGTTCGGGTTATTCCTCCATCCGGCTGCATCTCTAATTTGAGACACCCGAAATTCCGGATGTGCGAATTTAAACAACATTTCCAGTGTAGCGCAGCTAGGATGGCATGAATTAGCTATGTTGCATTTCTCGATAGGCTTGGTAAACGCCTTGGACGTTGTACCAGTTGAGGAAAATCCGAGCGACTTCTAGGGCGAGTTGGGGTTTTCCTTGGTCGATCAGCCATTGGAGTAAAGGAGCCATGGTGCGTTCGTTGAGGAAGCCGCCGAGGGAGAGAATGCCCCAGAGAATACGATGGAGCCAGGTCATTTGAATCATCAGTCGGACATTCCAGGTGGGATGTTTTTGGTAGAAAAGGACACCCATTTTGCCGCGCTGAATTTCTTGGTCGATCAGTTTGGGAATTTGGTCAAGGGAAAAAGGCGGATGCCAGTGATAGCCGACGGCATCGGGACATTTAATTAACTGTAAGCCCAGATTTTTCAGCCGCACGCCGAGTTCCAGGTCTTCCCAGCCGTAGAGTTGGAACTGGGTATCGAAGAGTCCAGCTTGGATTAGCCAGGTGCGAGCGATCGCCACGTTTCCGGTGGCAAAAAATGCCTGCGAATAATCGGTAACTTTAAAGGGTTCTGATGTTGGGTCATCAAAATTGCAGGTGTTGATCACGCGCCCGTAGGTGAAAAGGCGATCGTGACCCAGCGATCGCGCCCCTTCTAGCAGTTTTTCGGCATGGGCTTGCAAAAAAAACTCCGTGACCACCAAATCGCTATCAATAAAAATAATCGTGTCGCCTGCTGCCTTTTCGACTCCCAAATTTCGGGCGGCGGCGGCACCTTTGTGATCTTGCTGAAATAGTCGCACATGGGGAAACTCAGCCGTACTATGCAACCATTTCACCGTTTCGTCGGTAGAGCCATCATCCACCACCACCACTTCATATCCAGCAATTTGGCTTTGATCAAATACCTGATGCTCCAACGCCTTCAGGCATTTCTCCAAAATCGGCTTCCGGTTGTAAGTAGGAATGACTACACTAAAAAACACTCTAACTCCTCTCAGTTCGTTCGTCTAAAGAAATGGCACAGGCTGACAGCTTGAGTTTAGCGTGTGAGGAATTCGTGCATGAATTGATTGACGAGTTGGGGCTGTTCTTGCTGCACCCAATGACTGCAATTGGGGATGTATTTAATCTGGAAATCGCGAACATATTGCTCGGTGCCATAGGTCAGTTCTTTGCCTAGGGGTATGTCATCTTCGCCCCAAATCATTAAGGTTGGCACTTCCAAAACGCTCCAAGATCTTTGAAGAGGCGATCCGAGTTGCAGAACATTACGGTAATAATTAACGGCAGCGGTGAGAACACCCGGTTTGGCAAAGGCATTTTTGTAGGTTTCGATATCGGCGTTAGTGAAAGCATTTTTATTAACTGCCATGCCTTTGAATGCTTGTTTTAATGCCTGGTAGTCGTTTAACTGAATCAGGAGTTCTGGAAGAAAGGGAAGCTGGAAAAAGAAGATATACCAACTGCGAAGAAGTTGCTGGGGAGTGCGTAAGCCTTCGGCAAATTTGGCAGGGTGAGGAATATTAAGAATGATCAGGCGGTCTACCATTTCAGGGTGGGCGTAGGCAAAAGACCAGGCGATCGCGCCGCCCCAATCATGACCCACCAACACACATTTTTCGTATCCCAAGCCCGCAATCACACCCTGCACATCTTTGATAAATTCGGGCATGGAGTAGGCGGTGGAATCGGCTGGTTTGTCGCTATCGTTGTAGCCCCGCAGGTCGATCGCCACCACTTTGTAATTTTTGGCAAACTCTGGAATTTGATGTCGCCAGGAATACCAGAATTCTGGAAACCCGTGAAGAAAAAGCATTAAAGGTCCGCTGCCTTGGGTCACATAGTGCAGCCGGATGCCGTTGGTGGTGATGAAATCGTGAGTCCAGGATTCTTGCATAGGAATGACGAATGACGAATGACGAGTGGCGAGTTAGAGATCGGCATTGGGTAGGGGTTTGGCATTCGGCATGTAACCCTTAGATAAGTTGCAAAGATCATTGCCCGAATGCTAAACCCGTACAGGTATGAGATTAGAAGGTGTCGGTGAGGATGCGTTGGGTTGCCCAAATCGGTTCGCCGTTTTCGTTGGTTTTGATGAAGGCTAAACGCCAGGTTTTCCCTTCTTGTTGGCGTTGCAAATAGACTTCAAAGGGAGCTTGGCGCTGAGTAATGTCCCGTTTGGGTAGTTTGATCGTGTAGTCGCAGGTGCCTTTTACTTGATATGCCTGAAACTGTTGAATTTGCAAGGGGTTTTTTTCAGCGATTTTGATGCGCCGAATCTCAATTTCAGGTTGAAGATCTAGTCGAAGCTGCTGGTTAAGCTGCTGTTGGGTTTGGCTTAGCTGAAGCGCGATCGCCTGCTCTACCACGTCGCTTGGCAACTTAACCCCCATCGTTCCACAAGCGGTGAGTAATAATGCCAGCGCGATCGCCCAAATGACTCGTCCCATTTAAACTCCCACTTCAGATCCCATCTATATAATTATGACGGGTAAAGGGTTGGTAATGAACCATTCGTGGTCTACCACTGGGGATCGCTTTTGAGCAAGGCTGTTGCTGCATTGGGCGAGAGGGGTTTGGCAAAGAAATAGCCTTGACCATATTCACACTGGAGCGATCGCAACAGGGCTAGCTGTTCCGCTGTTTCCACGCCTTCCGCCACAATATACATCCCCAGATTGTGTCCTAGCATGATAATGGTTTTCACAATGTGAATATCTTCACATTCAAATCCCATCCGGCTAACAAAAGACCGATCAACTTTGATGGTATCGGTAGGAAATTGATGGAGATAGCTGAGTGAGGAGTAGCCAGTCCCAAAATCGTCAATACTCAGTTGAAGGTTGAGCGCTTTAAGCCGTAGCAACAACGCGATCGTGGGTTCCACGTTGGTCATGGCAATGCTTTCGGTAATCTCAAGCTTGAGGCAATGCCCATCTATATCAGTATCGTGTAAGGTTTGCTCGATTTGATGAACCAGATCATCAGGTTGGACAAATTGTTTGCTAGATAGGTTGACACTGACAACTAAAGGATCGTTGCTAGGAAACTGGTTTTGCCAGATTTTTAATTGACGACATGCTTCTTCAATCACCCAGGCACCAATGGGAATGATTAAATCAGTTTCTTCGGCAACTGGAATAAATTCTAGCGGATGAACAAACCCCCGCTGGGGATGTTGCCAGCGTAGTAGTGCTTCAAATCCAGCAATTTTTCCTGTTGCTAGGCAAATAAAAGGCTGGTAGTGCAATTGAAATTCTTGGCGATCGATCGCGCCACGCAAATCAATCTCAAGTTGCATCCGCGTCATGACTTGCACACGCATTCCAGAGATAAACATCTGATAGCCAGCCTTTCCAGATGCTTTTGCCTGGTTCATTGCAGTGTGGGCATCTCTCATAACTTCTTCAGGTTGATAGGATTGGTTTGCCTGATACCAGACAATACCAACACTGGCAGTTGTAAAAATATCCTGTCCATTGAGATTAAATGGTAGTTTTAGTTGCTTTTGCAAGTGATCGGCTAAATGACCTACTTCATCTTTATCTCTAACGGGTTGCAGCAGAATCGCAAACTCATCTCCCCCCACGCGCGCTAATTCGTCGTGTGATCGGAGGCAAGTTTGCAACCGTTGAGCGATCGCAATTAGCAATTTATCTGCCCGTTGATGCCCCAAACTATCGTTAATAGTTTTAAAGCTATCCAGTCCTAAAAGCAAAACGGCTGTTCCAGGTTGTTCTTCAACAGATTGACTCAACTTTTTTTTGGAACGCTTGAGTGACCACTGAAGCCGCTGGATAAACAAAGCTCGATTGGGCAATCCAGTTAACTCATCGTGGAGCGCGTCATATAGAAGGCGATAGGCGACTGCTGCCACACTGGAGCTAACAAAGGCGATCGCGGCGGGCACAAAAGGTATCCAACCATTGGATAAAAACAGGATAAAACACCCCCCAAATAATCCGCCGATCGCCACAATACTGCCAATGCCCAACGTAAGAGGATGCCGGAATCGCCACCCCAACATTCCTCCAGCGCAAGACCAAACAACAATCCACAGAATTTCACCTTCCTGCCACCAAAACCAGGTCTGCGGATAGCCATCTATAACAGCGCTGAGAACTTGGCTAGCTTTTTGAGCATGAACGATTACCCCAGGCATTTCAGGGCTTTTATCGTTGGAAAGATTATAGGGCGTTAAAAATAAATCCCTAGTGCTAGGAGCCGTAGTGCCAATAATGACTAACTTGTCTTTCACCCAAGCTGGATCAATTTGTCCGTTGAGTACATCAGATAGGCTAACCTGACGCGCTACATTATAGGCAGAACGATAACTTAGCATGACCTGATAGCCGCGATCGTCCAAGTGTTGGTAGCCGCCGGCATCGGGGTTTAGGGCTGGAAAAATGGTATCACCCACTTTGATAGCCTCGTTGGGCACCACCTCAAACTTTAAACGTTGCTCTGCTAGGTAATGTAAGGCTAATTGCAGTGAGAATGAATAAAAGGCTTTGCCGTTAACAGTGGCATACATCAAATTACGTCGCACCACTGCATCTGGATCAACGACGATATCGCTGATTCCTACCCGATTAGGAAGAACCTCAGTTGGCGCAGGTACTGCATCTTTATCGGCATTCCCCATCAGCATAATTGCAATTAAATTAGGGGCTTGCAACTGTTTTGCTAAGGCGCTCTCGCCGGGTGGATGCGGGATATCCCGATAAATGTCTAACCCAATCGTGCGGGGTTGGTAGGCTTGCAATTTTTCAATCAATTCAGCAATCACAGCATCGGAAATGGGCCAACGCTTTTGCGATCGAATATCTGTTTCGGTAATAGTGACTACTAGAAGCCTAGGATCGGCTGGGCGATCGGGTCGAAGCCGAATCATCTGATCGTAGGCTAACAATTCTGATGACTGCAATCCGCCCACACTTCGGATGCCAACAATAAAGCCTGCAACCAGCAGACTGGTCAGCAGAGCAGGATGCTTCACGATAGATCCAGCAACGCGGCGACCGATCTGTATAAAGTTAGTCACTCTTCTTTGGGAATGTACCATGCAGGCAGGATAGACGGGGGGTAAGCGATCGCGGGAGACACTACTTCACTTTTTTGGCAAACGATAGCCTGTCAAAAAATACTATACATAGAGCTATCAAGCTCAGCCGGATAAATCCACGGCTGTTACTCAAAAAAGAAAAAGCTTGAAAAATTAAAGATATAGACGCACTCAGTCATCAGTTTTTCATCGGTTGACTCTCAAATCGGTTGACTGTCAACCTATAGTGCTAGTTCCTCTTTTACAAAAGCTCAACTGCTGAAACTTGCATACTGAGTCAGCTTGAATCTAAAGATGGCTTTATCCCCTGTATTGCCCATTCTACTAACTGAAACTTATCTCAGCCAATAGAACCACAAAATTATCAGATAAGTCGTTTCAGGTAGGAGACTCTAACCCATTGGGGTGATCTCTTAGTTACAAATATCTCAAATTTAATTTTGACAAGTTTGCTCAAAAGAATATCTAAACCTAAGAATTTGCGAGACAATAGGGCACTGGAATAGTACCAGTTACCTATGACTTTTGATTTAACCTTTGCTGCAAAACTTGCCGAGTCTGCTGATCGCTTGTTTAAATTACTTGAATGCTTCCATCAACCTAGAGTGCTGGTGGTGGGTGATCTCTGCCTAGATGAATTTTTGACCGGACAAGTAGAGCGGCTTTCACGGGAAGCACCTGTGCTGATTATTCGGCATGAACATACTCATCAAGTTGCGGGTGGCGGTGCGAATGCAGTCTATAACTTTGCGAAACTAGGTGCCCAAGTGAAAGCGGTTGGGCTAGTGGGCAAAGATGAGCAAGGCAAAGCATTACGTCACATTTTTGAAACGGCTGGCGTGAATATTGAAGGCATTTTGTTAGATCGCGATCGCCCCACCGTTACCAAAACCCGCATCTCAGGACACGCGCGTCAATCCGTAACTCAGCAAATTGTGCGAGTCGATCGCAAATCCGATGAATTGCCCTCTGCTGAACTGCAAACCCAACTTGCCGCCTACATTCGCCAACAAATCAGCAGCGTTGATGCTGTCGTTTGCTCTGACTATGGTGATGGCACCCTCTCGGAAATCGTGATTGCTGCCGCTCTCTCCCATCCTTTTAGCGTCGTAGATGCCCAAAAAGACCTCAACCGCTATCAAGGAGCTAGTATCTTTACGCCTAACTTACCTGAAGCTGAGCAAGCGGTTGGCTACCCACTCGTAGAAATAGATGGCAGCAAAAGCGAAACTCTTTTGCGTCAAGGCGGAAACGACCTGTTGCAACTAACTCAATCGCAAAAAATGCTGATTACTCGTGGTGAAGATGGCATGAGCCTGTTTCAAAAC
The DNA here is from genome assembly GCF_040830845.1 of Sivoneniella epilithica UHCC 1019. Classification (NCBI taxonomy): domain Bacteria; kingdom Bacillati; phylum Cyanobacteriota; class Cyanophyceae; order Leptolyngbyales; family Leptolyngbyaceae; genus Sivoneniella; species Sivoneniella epilithica. The sequence continues at coordinate 773 of NZ_JBFPDP010000078.1, read as the reverse complement.
GACGGTACTGAACACCACATTCCTGCCTTTAACCAGACAGACGTATTTGATGTTACCGGAGCTGGAGATACGGTAGTCGCCGCTTTAACCTTAGGATTGACGCTTGGAGCCTCTTCCTGGGAAGCCGCCGTATTGGGCAACTTAGCTGCCAGTATCGTAGTTCGGCAATTTGGCACAACTCCAACTACTCCAGATGAGATGAAGACAGCGTTAGAACTGTTGTTGGAAAAATCAACTCAGTAACTTGGATGGCAGGTGACCGGTTTTAATGTAAAAACTTTATAAGCATTCAGCCAAATGGTGTCAGCTTTAGTAGGATGCAGGTTATGTAATGCTTGGCTTAAAGATTGAGGTGGTGTTGCTTATTTGCTCTACAGGGCAACACTTGGGCTGGATGGAAGTCAACTTTTTACATTAGATATCCAGTTAACTTAGTCCATAGACAAATTTAAGTTTCGGCCTATGGAAGGTTTTTGTAACCATACATGCCTCGCCCACTTTAAACTAGCTAAAAATCTTTGATCCTGCACCAGAATTGGTTTGACTATTTTTCTACCGGACGCATAAGTAAATCTTAAAGATACTCTTACATAAGGCTCAAACTATCCATGACCAAACAAGATAAAGACGTTACTTGCTCAAACAAGTTGCTCAAACAAGACCGATGCAGAAGTATAGATAATTTCCGTGGGTAGAAGGGGGTTGACAGGGAGGTAGAGAGGGGGGTATCTTAGTAAAGCGGTCGAAACAGGGAAGCGAAAGCGGACTTAAGT
>NZ_JBFPDP010000077.1:0-17199 GCF_040830845.1 Sivoneniella epilithica UHCC 1019 | reverse complement strand
TCAAAACTCAAAACTCAAAACTCAAAACTCAAAACTCAAAACTCAAAACTCAAAACTCAAAACTCAAAACTCAAAACAGTATTAGTATCACCCCTCCTACTAGGGAACCTATTTTATGATCTCCGCTCCCGACTTGATTAGCCAAACTCGCTGCTTTGATGGCACTTTGGGATTTTACAAGCACTTTTCCTCTAGCTGTCGTAGTGAAATGAAGTTTTCGGTGTATCAACCGCCCCAAGCGATCGCGTCTCCAGTTCCCGTGTTGTATTACCTATCCGGCTTGACCTGCACGGAAGAGAATGTCATGGCAAAATCGGGAGTGCAGCAATATGCGGCAGAACAGGGGCTAATGCTGGTAGCTTCTGATACGAGTCCTCGCGATACAGGAATTCCGGGTGAAACTGATGACTGGGATTTTGGCATCGGTGCCGGATTTTATGTGGATGCGATCGCTGAACCGTGGAGCCAGCACTACCAAATGTACTCCTATGTGGTGAATGAACTACCCGCGCTGATCGCCGCCCACTTTCCGGTGCTGCCCGATCGCCAAGGGATTTTTGGGCATTCTATGGGAGGGCATGGAGCGTTGGTTTGTGCCTTGAAAAATCGCGATCGCTACCGTTCTGTCTCTGCCTTTGCGCCAATCTGTGCGCCGATGCGGTGCCCTTGGGGACAAAAAGCTTTCACCCATTATCTGGGCAATGATAAAACTCAATGGCACACCTACGACGCTAGCGAACTGGTTTTAACGGCTAGTTTTCCCGGCTCCATTTTGATCGACCAAGGCGGCGCAGATCAATTTCTTAACAATCAACTCATGCCAGATGTATTTGAGCAAGCCTGCAAAACGGCTGGACAATCGCTCATCCTACGCCGTCAAGCGGGCTATGACCATAGCTATTATTTCATCGCCACGTTTATCGCTGACCACGTTCGCCATCATGCGATCGCTTTGTATGCCTAATCGCCATGCCTAGTCGCCCTTAGCGATTCATAGAACTCATGTGCTGAGCGGGATTAAGCTATTGACAGGTCATAATTCCTCCTTCACTTATTTTTAGTCACTTCCCTCATTACTCACGCAAGAAGTCTAATTTCAACCCATTTAATTGACAGCAGGTGACAATCCGCGATACATCATGAGTCAATAGTCACGTCAATTTTTTACATGCAACGTTTTTTGAATACTTGGGTTTATTTGCTTCAGGAGGGATGGGCATGGATGGTAGCTTGATCCTTTCCAATATCCTGAATCCGCCGATCCTATTTTTCTTTTTAGGAATTACGGCTGTTCTGGTCAAGTCAGATTTAGAAATTCCTCCTCCAGTTCCTAAACTGCTGTCGCTATACCTCTTGTTTGCGATCGGGTTTAAGGGCGGCGTTGAACTGATCAAAAGCGGAGTAACGCAGGAGGTTATCCTGGCACTGGTTGCCGCAATCCTCATGGCGTGTTTCGTGCCAGTCTACACGTTCTTTATTTTGCGGCTGAAGCTCGATCATTATGATGCCGCCGCGATCGCTGCCACCTATGGCTCGATCAGCGCCGTCACCTTCATCACTGCCAGCGCCTTTCTAACCGAGTTGGGCATTGGATTTGATGGCTACATGGTCGCCGCGCTTGCCTTGATGGAATCCCCCGCCATCATTGTGGGATTGATCCTGGTCAATCTATTTACAGCCGACGAAAAACGAGAATTTGTCTGGTCTGAAGTGTTGAGAGATGCCTTTTTGAACAGTTCGGTTTTTCTGCTCGTGGGTAGCTTGCTGATTGGGGTTCTCAGTGGAGAACATGGCTGGAAGGTAATGGAACCCTTTGCCCAAGGGCTATTTTATGGCATTCTTACTTTCTTTTTGCTAGACATGGGACTTGTCGCTGCCCGAAGAATTAAAGACTTGCAAAAAACCGGAGTTTTCCTAGTCTCATTTGCCATACTGATTCCTATACTCAATGCCGGACTTGGTATTGCGATCGCCAAATTAATTGGAATGTCTCAGGGAAATGCACTTCTTTTTGCGGTGTTGTGCGCCAGTGCCTCCTATATTGCTGTTCCCGCAGCCATGCGGCTCACGGTGCCTGAAGCAAACCCTAGCCTATACGTTTCAACCGCTCTAGCCGTCACCTTCCCCTTCAATATCACTGTTGGCATTCCGCTTTATCTATACGTCATTGATCTGTTCTGGAGATGATAGTATGCACACCGTTAAAAGAATTGAAATTATTGCCAACTCTTTCGAGCTTGGCAAGCTGTTAGACAGTTTAGATAAAGCAGGGGTTCATGGTCATGCGGTCATTCGCAATGTTGCCGGAAAAGGCTTGCGCGACGGAAACGAAGATCTTGATATGACGATGCTAGACAATGTTTATATCATCGCGTTTTGTATGCCCGATTTGATTAAGCCTGTTGTGGAAAATATTACTCCTTTGCTCAATAAGTTTGGAGGAACTTGCTATATCTCAGAAGTGATGGAGATTCGCTCTATGAGATGTGTGGCATCCCTGTAGGCGCGTGAATTAGTTAGATAACTGCACATTGGTTAGATAACTGCATTGATTGGATAACTTTAAGTAAGGGCAGGTTTTGCAGTTGATGGACTAGCGAAACCATTCAAGCGGTAAAACTTGCCCCAATAGAAGTAGTCTCTTTTCTTCTAAAAATCTCCTGGGTCTTAATTTTGTCAACAATCTTAAATAAAAAGATATGAACTTTAAAGAACGCTTTGGCGATCGCCGTCATTTTCTACAAGTAAGCACGGCAGCAACCCTCATGCTGGCAACTGCCAGTAATTTAGGCTGGCGGGTGCAGCAGGCAGAAGCGGCTGAGTTGCCCAGTGATACTCTATCTAAGCCAGATGCCGCCCTGAAAGAATTGCTCGAAGGCAATCGACGGTTTACGCGACACCAGCCGCAATATCCTCATCAGTCTCAAGCCCGAATGCAAGAGCTTGCCCAAGTCCAGCATCCTTTTGCCACTGTTTTGACCTGTGCCGATTCGCGGGTGCCCGTTGAGCTTTTGTTTGACCAAGGCATTGGCGATATTTTTGATATTCGCGTTGCGGGAAATATTGCAACTCCAGAAACCGTTGGCAGCATTGAATATGCAGTTGCCCTGTTGGGAACACCCGTGGTGATGGTGCTGGGTCATGAGCGCTGTGGAGCCGTGACTGCTGCGGTTAAAAATGAACCGCTACCTGGTCAGATTGGCAGCTTTGTGCAGGCAATTTTACCGGCTGTAGCCAACGCGAAGGGGCTGTCGGGCGATGTCGTGGATAATGCGGTGATTGCCAATGTGCAGTATCAAATTGAACAGTTGAAGCGATCGCCCGTTTTAATCGAGCGGCTGCGATCGGGCGATCTAAAAATTGTGGGAGGTCGCTATGACCTGGATACAGGCATAGTCAAACTTGTGACTTAATAAAGTCTGACTTACGTTGCCAATTGGGTGGCGATCGCCGCTAGCTTGCTACCCAAGGTTTGAATATCAGTGCGCTGCTTTTCATCCTTCAGGTTGCCTGCTTCATCAAACGCTTGATAGGCATTAGGGATAGCTTTTTGGTCGGGCAATACTAGCACCCCGATATTTTGCAAAATCGATCGCACATGGATTAGCCCCCGTAAGCCACCTAAACCACCGGGCGAAGTTGCCATTAACACCGCAACTTTATCGCGAAAACAGGCAAGGGATGCTTCGCCCGGAGCCGGACGAGATGCCCAATCTATCGCGTTTTTTAGCAAGGGCGAAATTGAACTGTTGTATTCTGGGCTAGCAATTAAAAATCCCTGATGCTCTTTCAGCAGCGTCTTAAATTGAATTACAGTACTGGGTAACCCTTCAGCGGTTTCCAGATCTTCGTCATAAAGCGGCATCGGTAGATCCTTGAAATCTATGTAGGTTACTTCTGCGCCTGCTGTCTTTGCACCATCTGCCGCAACTTTCACTAGCTTTTTGTTGAATGAGTCAGTCCGGGCGCTTCCCGCAAAAGCAAGAATTTTAATAGTCATCGGTTTCAGAGTAGAAGGGTAGTTATAGAAAATTCTAGAAGATTAAATGGCTGCATAACCAGATTTATTGGCGATCGCGCATCTGCAAAAAACGGTTTTAACCCAGTCAGAACTAACCTAATCTTTGATAACTGGGTATCTCAAGACGTTGATCAGAGGGTCTATAAGTTATTCAGTTGCAGTTTTATTTTTAATTGGCTTTAAACTGCTTGTAAAAGTCTTAGGTAGTGTGTAGTAGTATCAGCGATCGCAACTTATCTGGTGTTAAATCAAGTTTTATTTCAGTCCTTAGCCAATCACCTAAGCCATTGACAGCTTAATTATGCATCATCATTACTGACCGCAACAGCAATATCAAAATGAAGTACATCTTCGCGTATCCCAAGCTTTGTATAGAGTGCGATCGCAGGATCATCCTCAATATCCGCCTGCACAAAAATAACATAGGCTGCTCGTGCTAAAGCGATCTTTTTTAGTTCCTGGATTAACGCGGTAGCAATACCCTCGCGTCGATGTGCTGCTGCAACAGCCAGATCATAAATATAAATTTCACTACGCTCCTGCTCAAATTTCTGGAGTTCATAGGCAGCGAGACCTCCAACTACTGATCCATTTTTTAACGCTACAAGTGCGATGAAATGATCACTGCCTAGCAATCGCTTAAGATAGGCAGTACTTGGGCGAAACGCGCTATAGGTATCAACTTCCTCGAAAGCCTCACCAAAGGTAGTCAATAAGCTCTCCATCATTGCCAGGTCGTTGGCAGAAAGCTGACGAATGCTAATTGGCTCAAAGGATGACATTTCCACCTGTTAATTCCTATTTGATTTAAGAGGGTGAGTATATTGCTGACCCCGCGATCGCGGTCAATCACCTTAAGTTCCCTAACGGTTATGCGGCAATTAAGATATCCGCTCCCATCGCAGCTTTCTATCAAATTCTTGAATGGGCACATCATTGATGCTAGCTTCGCGTCTCCGCATTAATCCATTGTCTGCAAACTCCCACTGTTCATTCCCATAAGATCGATACCAGTAGCCAGAATCATCGTGCCATTCATACTCAAAACGAACAGAAATTCGATTCTCTGTAAAACTCCACAGTTCTTTCTTCAATCGGTATTCTAGTTCTTTTGCCCATTTCCGTTTCAAGAACGCCTTGATTTGTTCTCGTCCGTTAAGGAATTCAGCACGATTGCGCCACTGAGAATCCTCAGTGTATGCCAAAGCAACTCGATCTGGATCACAAGTATTCCAGGCATCTTCAGCCGCCTGTACTTTAGCTTTGGCAGTTTCTAGAGTAAATGGAGGGAGAGGGGGTTTAGTTTCCATTTTGAGGACTCCGATTGAGAATAGGAATGAAATTATCAACAACCCACGCAATCGCGTCCTGTTCGCTTTCAGGCAATGCTTGCAACCTCGCGATCGTAGCTACTCAAATTGAAACATCAAAACTGCACTCTATTATCGCTGCTTTTGCTGTTGAGTTTTGTAGTGGTCTATTAAATTATGATGAGGGGCGATCGCTAATCATGCTAGCTCAGGCAATTACCTCAAGTCACCTAACGTGCTTATCACCCACTGCAAATAACCTCGAATTCCAACCGATCATCTTCCGGCAGTCGGGTACATGGGCATTGTTGGAGTGTTGTTCTTTTTCAGATTTCCCAGAGGACATCTTAATGGAATTCCTCAAAAAGAGTCGGGAAGTCACGACGACCACTCACAACCCGCAGAATTTCAATACCGTCATCCAGAATCCTGTAGAAAATGACATAGCCTTCCAGAGATAATCCTCGAAGGTCAGGACGGATTGTCGCATAGCTTTTGCCACTGTTCGGAAACGTAACAAGTTGCTGACACTTGCGGTTGAAGTCGCGAAAAAAATGATCGCCTGCTTCGAGGCTATTTTCAGAAAAGTAGTCAGCGATATCGTTGAGATCTCGGCTGGCAAGAATATTGATGACGTAGCGACTCATGCCTATGCCTGATTTGATTGCTGGAACCGTTCTAAGATCTGGTTAACGAACGCTTCGCCATCAATTGGGGAGGTATGGGTCGAGGCTTCAACTGCTGCATCAATTTTGGTGCGGACTTCCTCTACCCACTCAGCATCGGCGCGATCGTACTCATTCAACAGTCGTAGAGCCATTTCAAGCACTTCTTCTACAGAGCGGTACTTACCAGACTGTAGTTTAGTCTGAATCAGGCGCTCTTGAGCAGGGGTAAGACTGATGCTCATAAAATTTCTCGGTTAAATCTGCTTACTATTTTAGGCTGGAAACTTAATTTTTATAGCCATGAACCCGATAAGCCACATCACTGTACCTCTAGCATGGTATCCAAGACTTCTCAATAAGCGTAGACTTGGATAGCTTGAATCTTCGTCAAGTTCTTGAGTTTTCTGCACGGTACTCAATCATTGCGATCGCAGCAAGTTTTGCAAGAATATCTGGCGAACGCGAAAATGCTTCATCCCAACGCCGATCGTCCTCAATTTCTTCCAGGATCATTGAAGCGATCTCGTCCTGTTCGCTTTCAGGCAATGCTTGCAACCTCGCGATCGCATACTCAAGTAGCTCAGTCATCGCTACTCTACCTAAACATCAGAATCTATTATCGCTGCTTTTGCTGTTGAGTTTTGTAGTGTTCTATCAAATCGATGATGAGGGGCGATCGCTGACCCCACTTTCCAGTCAATCACCTCAAGCCACCTAACGGCTACGACTGCTGCTAGGCTGAGGGACTTGAGTATAATTTTAGAGTATGCCAACAATTTTACGAATCGGTTCCTACCGCTTTTACTTCTACAGCCATGAACCCAATGAACCACCGCATATACACGTTGACCGGGACGATGCCACAGCAAAGTTTTGGTTGGAGCCAATCAGCTTGGCAACCAGTATTGGATTTAGTGCAAAAGAACAGCGGAAGTTACAGACGATAGTAAAAGAGAACCAGGAAATTTTATTGGAGGCTTGGAATGGGTATTTTGGCAATTCGGGCAGACGAGAGGGTTAAAAACGTTTCCTTTACAGAGAAAACAATCAGTGTCGATTTAATGGATGGGCGGACAATTACTGTTCCTCTGGCATGGTATCCAAGACTTCTCAATGCTTTACCTGAGCAACGAACAAAGTGGGAAGTATGCGGTGGCGGTTACGGTATTCACTGGGAAGAAATAGATGAGGATCTCAGCACAGAGGGGATGCTGAGGGGGGCACCTGCTCCAAAAGCCTCGGTTTTGATTTAAGAGGGTGAGTATATCGCTGACTCCGCTATCCCAGTCGATAACCTCATGCCACTAACTCCGTTGCATTGCGCTTATTGGGTGGCTCGGCTGATTTAACTTCGAGCTTCCCCTGGCAAGACAATTGCCTTAGAACGAGAGAGTATTGACCTATCTTCAGTTTCGATTCGCGATGTAAAAGAACCAATCTTTTGTTCTAAGAATACAAACCACTTTCTACCTAAATCATCAATAAAGTGTACAAGTTGATCGTTCACACGATCACTATAGGATGGATTCCAAATCAATTTTGGCTCGTCTGATCCGGATATTTCCACATAGCGATTTATTGTCATATACAAAAAGCAATCAATTGAGGAGTATGAATGGATAAGCGCATCACAAGCCAGCGCATGAACCAAATCTGGCGCTATGCTAGTGAAACCATCATTAACGAGAATTAGGGTTCCATGAGGCTTACTAAACTTAAAGTATTCTTTTGTCTCTCGAATCTGACGATTTGCCTTCTTCAATATCCGAACAATAGCTGGTCTTGCCAAGCGAACAAATTCTGTTCGGAACCACACCGGATATTTCCCATCTCCCCCGAAAAGGGACGGTCGCCATTCTGGCTCCTCTTTCACCAAGCGTTTCAATAGGTTCTCTAGTCCGCTATTTGCAGCTTTAGTCTGAAGGAACTCTGTCTCAATTTCTTTTAATTCTAATATCGTACTCACTTCTTCAAATAAATAGTCAGCGTTATCAAAGTCAGGAGATTTTGAAAGAAGATCCGCAATGCGCTTACCACCAACAGTAGTGACGAACTCCGTCCATGTCTCTTCAACGTGTAACTTATCATGCGGTCCTACATCCCAAAAATCTGGTATCTCAGCCATAGCCACACTCGTCAGAAGTAAATTCGCAACATACTATTAAATCTACCAAACTATTAATTATGCGGAAACTTTCCGTATATTTCATTGTTGGGCGGCTACCCCGAAACTTTTAGGGTCAACTCACTTTTGAAGCTACTATCCCAAAAGCTTTTATATAGTGCCCGCTTGCAGGATGTTATCCCAAAAATTTTGTTGTAACTTCAGCACGATCGCCCTGATATTGCCTACACGTTGATTGATGACTAGATACTAATCACTGATTCCTCCGTTTTCCCTAGCTGAAGGGCGTAGAGGTTGGCATAAACACCCTGTTGGGCAATCAGTTCAGCATGGGTGCCCTGTTCGACGATTTGCCCTTGCTGGATCACTAATACTTGATCGGCTTGAATGACGGTGCTGAGGCGATGGGCGATCACAAAGCTAGTGCGGTTTTCTAAGAGACGGGCGATCGCAGCCTGTACCAATGCTTCGGTGCGAGTATCAATGCTGCTGGTTGCTTCATCCAAAATCAGAATGCGCGGATCGATCAACACTGCACGGGCAATGCTGATGAGCTGGCGCTGTCCCTGGCTCAACGGTGCGCCCCGTTCCCCTAGCTGGGTCGTGTAGCCGTGAGACAGCGAAGTAATGAACTCATGCACATTTGCCGCCTGAGCCGCCGCTTCGATCGCCGCCTGACTTGCCTGGGGTTGCCCAAAGGCAATGTTTTCAGCCACCGTGCCGCTAAACAGTAGATTATCTTGCAGCACAATGCCAATTTGTCGGCGCAAGCTAGTTTGAGTCACATTGCGAACATCAACATCATCGATCGTCACTTTGCCGCCAGAGACATCATAGAAGCGCGGAATTAAATTGATGATCGTGCTTTTGCCCGCTCCCGTTGCCCCCACTAAAGCAATCATTTGTCCGGGTTCGGCATGGAGACTAACGCCTTTCAGCACCAACTGATCGGCGGAGTAGCCAAAAGTGACCTGCTCAAACTTCACCTCTCCTCGCAGGGGTAGCATTTCTATTGCATTCGCTGCATCTGTAAGCTCGGCAGGTTCATCCAGTAGCGAAAAGATTCGCTCCAGTCCGGCAAAGGCAGATTGAGCCTGGGTATAAAATTGACTGAGAATTTGAATTGGGCGAAAGAACTGCTGCACATAGAGCAAAAACGCCGTGACTACGCCTACGGTAGCAGCGCCCGTCACTGCGAGATAGCCGCCATAGGCAAGAACTCCAGCGGTTGCCAAACTATTGAGAAAGTCGATCGAGGGCAGAAAAGCAGCGGTGATCGCCACTGCCTGCACATTGGCATCGCGATTAGCCGCATTCAACAGGCTAAACTCTTCAATATTCAGGTCAACTCGATTAAATGCCTGAGCTTCTTTGACGCTGCCAATGTCTTCTTCCAGCTTGGCAGATAGGTCGCCGATGGTTTGGCGGGTGACGCGAAATCTGGCTCGTGCCCAGCGCGCAAATAAACCTGTGGTAAAAATCATCAGCGGTACGGCTAAGTTGCTGATCAAGCCAAGTTGGAGGTTAATCGCCAGCATGGCAATAACGATGCCCAGTAGACTAAATAAATTACCTAGCATTTGTGCCACAGTTTGCCCAAATGCCTGGTTGACGGTGCTGACATCGTTTAACAATCGGCTCATGAGGTCGCCTGCTTCACTGCGATCGAAAAAACTGAGGGGCAAACTTTGAATTTTGGCAAAAATATCCTGTCGCAGTTGAGCAAGCAATCGCTGCATAATCCAGCCGACCCGCAAAATCTGCCCTCGAATAGCTGTAACCCCGATCAGATAAATCAGCGCTAAGCCACCTAGTAGCAAAAACAAACCCTGTAGATTTCCCTGAGCAATTAGATGGTCGAGTGACCAACCGAGGAAGAAGGGACCCACTGCTTGAGTAGCAGCACCAATCAAAATTAGGGCAAGGGCGATCGGAATTTCTTTGCGATACGGCTGAAAATATTGCAAAAATCGCCGAATTGTGGAGAGTTGCCGAGTTGCTTTTTGCTCAGATGCGACTACGGGGCTCGGCACTCTCATAGGGTTTCCTTTCGCTGCAAGGGGCTAATGTAGATGTGGGCGATCGCTGAATAATAAATGCTGGAGTGGTTTAATTCCAGGAACGCTTTAAATCTACCATCCCTTCTCACATGCAACTACTTCACGCAGCAATAGCATTTTCTCAGCAAAAACTAATCGTTTTGCTAGGGCTGCCTCATATTGCGATCGTTTTACCTACGTAACTTCAGAAACCCCAACGGTGAAGTTGTGCGGCGGCAGATAACCTTGACAACTCGACCAGCGACTTTCGACCGTCCGCTGCGTTTTAATAGTTATGCCGCTCAGTTAATGAATTAGTTTGAGTTTTCTAAAACACGATTACTTTGTCCCGGAATATGTACGCTATGTCACTGGATTATCCTGAATACGAAGAATTACGCAAGAAAAGTAGGTTCTTGGGGTGACTCTGGCGGATTGGTGACATCGGTTACTATTTGGGTTTAGAGAGTGTTTGTAAAGGAGCATTAAGCGATTTTTTCTTTCCATCTTCTGCAATTGTTTTCTAAACGCCGCAGCATCAATCGAATCATGGCAACATACACCATTCCCTGGTGATTTTCTGGTAAGCGTTCGTAGTCTCGTGTTAATCCTCGACAATTTTCGAGCCATGCCCCTGTCCGCTCCACGACCCATCGCTTCGGTTGCACTGAGAAGCCCTTGTCCTGATGCGCTACAATCTCAAATTCAACGCCATACACCGCTGCTAAATCCACTTCTAGATCGCCTCGATACCCTTGGTCTGCCAAAATCTTAGCCAGTCGTTCATCGGTTTCTATCCTCTCAAACAACACCCAAGGCGCTGCTTTAACATCTGCTTGGTTGGCAGCCCCCACATGACATTTGAGAACTAATCCTAAGACATCGACGAGGATAGTTCGTTTTCATCCCTTGACCTTTTTGAAGCCATCTACGCCGATTTTCTCCCCCCTTTTTTTCCCACTCTGACCGATTGGCTATCAATGACTCCTAAACTCGGTTCGTCTGCTCGTCCTGCTGAACGTCGCACTTCCTTGACCAAAGACTGGTTGAGCGATTCCCAGATTCCTAAACGCACCCATAAGCGAAAGTATCCATATACGGTTTTGCTAAGCTGGAAAATCAGCCGGCAAGTTACGCCACTTCACCCCATTTTCCACCCGGTAAAAAATGGCATTCAAGACTTCTCGTAAATCCACTTCCCGCAATCGTCCTACGGGTTTTTCTGTGGGCAACAAAGGTTCAATTCTTTGCCACTCTGCGTTAGTTAAATCACTGCTATAAGTTTTGAGTTGTCCCATGTCTCGACCTTGATACAGCCTAATTTCTTGATAAGATTTTTGGCTGAATACGTAAACCTACTCGCAATAGTTATTTACAAACATACTCGTAGTATCAATTGCATTTTGATTTAAGGCAGTTTGATTGAATTATCTAGAGGTCATTGAATTGACGATCGCATTAATTAACTGTTCTGGTTCAACAGGCTTTGTGACGTGATCTTGAAATCCTGCTTCCGTGATTTGTTGATGATCAGCTTCTCCAGCGTAGGCAGTTAAGGCGATCGCGGGAATTTGGCTTGCTAGTAGTGGAAATTGCGATCGAACCTCCCGGATTAGCATATAGCCATCTACTTCTGGCATTCCAATATCGCTCACCAAAACATCGATCGATAATTGCTTGAAAGCCTCGATCGCTTCCAGCGCAGAGGTTACCGAAATAACAGTAGCGCCATCTTGTTGCAAAATGAACGTCGCGAAATCGCGTGAATCGGCATCATCATCAACCACTAATATTGTTAATCCAATCAGCGATCGCGATTTGAAGGTAAGGGTAACAGGACTCTTATTTTCATTCAATGCAGCAGGTTGTTTTAATAAAGGAAGCTGCACTGTAAACGTTGCGCCTTGCCCTTCCCCATCACTGGCGGCAAAGACATTGCCACCATGTAAATCAACAATTTGACGGGCGATCGCCAGCCCTAAACCCAACCCACCAAATTTACGAGTTGTGGCTCCATCTGCCTGTCGAAAATAGTCAAATACATAGGGAAGAAATTCTGGACTAATGCCTTTGCCCGTGTCGCTAATTTGAATGTTGGCATGAGTAGAGGTTTGGGTTAAGCGAACGTCAACCCGTCCACCTTCAGTCGTGAACTTAATCGCATTCGACAGCAAATTCCAAATAACCTGTTGGAGGCGGGCAGCGTCACCTGGAACATGACCCACATTGGGTTCAAAAAACGTTTGAATTTCGATTCGTTTTGCATCAGCGGCAAGGCGAACGGTTTCCTGAGCGGCGGTAATCATAAAAGTCAAATCGACCGGATAAATCGACAGCACCAACTTCCCTTGAAGAATCCGCGAGATATCCAATAGATCTTCAATCAGTTGAGTTTGCAGTTTAGCGTTGCGCTCAATTGTTTCAAAGGCTGCCTCGTATTTATCGGGCTTGACCTTTCCCGTTCGCAGGAGCTTTGCCCAACCCAAAATCGGGTTAAGCGGTGTGCGAAGTTCATGGGACAAAACCGCCAAAAAATCATCTTTCATCCGATTAGCGCGTTCGGCTTCTGCACGGGCAGCGTGTTCTTGTTGCAAAATGCGATCGCGCTCATGTTCGAGTTGCTTTTGGTCTTCAATATCCGTAGCAGAGCCAAACCATTTAACCACTTGTCCCAATTCATTTTTGGCAGCAACAGCTTGATGTAAGTGCCAGCGATATTCCCCATCCATCCGTCGGATTCGTCCTTCAGCTTGATAGCGATCGCCGCTTTGTTGAGCCGCTTGCCAACATTCAGTCAGCTTCGCAATATCATCAACATGAGTAATTGCCTGCCAGCCTTCAGTTTGAACCTGAATTAAGCTCAATCCTGTAAACTCTAGCCAACGCTGATTGACATCAAGTAGGGTGCCTTGAGTATCGGCAATCCATACAAGCTGGGGAATTGACTCTGCTAGATATCGATATCGCTCTTCACTGTGGCGCAGCGCTATTTCTGATTGTTTGGCTTCACTGATATCAATTGTGCTGCCCACAATTCGCATGGGTTCGCCGTCTGCGTTTCGTTCCACGAGTCCTTGATCTTGGACATGGACATAGTGACCCTGTTTATGACGAATGCGATATTCAACCCGATAGCGATCTCTTTGAGCTTGCTGAGTTTGTCCTTCTTGTCGCGATCGCTGCAAATCATCGGGGTGAATTTGCCGATCCCACCAGCCCAGAGTTGGCTCTGCTTCTGCTAAAGAATAGCCCAAGATACGGGTTAACCCTTGTGTTCGGGCGACAAAGTTGGTTTGGATGTCTACGTCATAAATCATCCCTCTCACTGCTGCGGCGGCACGTTCAAAGCGATCGTTTGCCTGCTGCATCTGAAGTTCGACCAACTTTTGGGCATGAATATCTGTAGACGTGCCATACCAACGAATCACTTGCCCTTGCTCATTTTTAACGGGCACTGCTCGTCCTAAATACCAGTGATAAATGCCATCAGAAGCGTGCTTTAAACGAAATTCGGCTTGATAAAGCGTTTTGCTAGCAAGTGCAATCTGCCACTGCTCAAGGTTTGGTTGCACATCATCCGGGTGCATAAACTGAGTCACTTGGGCGCGATCGCGGGTTTGTTCCAGGGTCATCCCAGTGTACTGAAACCATTGATCGCTGATATACTCCAATTCACCCATTGCATCAGTAGTCCAGACAATTTGCGGCATGGCATTAGCAAGCTGACGAAATTTCTCCTCGCTTTGCTTTAGGGCATTCTCAGACTGCTGCCGTTCTGTCTCAATTTGTTTGGCTTTAGTAACGTCTCGATAGAAAATTCCTAAACCCTCTGCTGAAGGATAGGCATGAATTTCAAACCAAGTGTCATAAAGTGGCGGATCAAAATAGTGATGTTCAAAATGAACGGGCACTTGCTCTGTCACTGCCCGTCGATATTGACGCTCCAGATTAGTGCCAACGGATGCTGCCCATACTTCCCAGTGATTTTTACCCAAAGTTTCTGATCGAGGGGTGCCATTGATTCGCGCACTTTCAGCATTTTGATAGATCACGCGCCAATCGCGATCGAGTGCTATAAACGCATCCGTCATACTCTCCAATATTTGGCTAACGCGCTCATAGGCTAATTCGGCTTCCTGCTGGGCAGCTTCACTGGCAATGCGAAGTTCGCGTTCCCGGTCTGTGGCAACTCGTCGAAGGTGAGAGAGCTTTAAAGTTGCATCCACCCGTGCCAACAACTCCCGCGCCGAAAACGGTTTCACCAAATAATCATTGGCTCCCACTGCCAGACCTTCCACCCGCGATTCTTCCCCCGCCCGTGCCGATAGCAAAATTACGGGCACTTCTTTAGTCAATGGATCAGCGCGTAATTGCTGCACTAGCTCTAGCCCATTCAAGTTGGGCATCATCACATCGCTGAGGATTAAATCGGGCGGGGGTTGCTCACGGGCGATCGCCAAGGCAGCCGCGCCATCTGCAACCGTAGTCACTTGATAGTGCGGAGCCAGTAGACCTTTCACATAGTCCCGCATATCGGCGTTGTCGTCGGCGAGGAGAATCTGGGGGGATGGGGAGTTTTGAGTTTTGAGTTTTGAGTTTTGAGTTGTAGAGTTTGGATTGGCTGGAGAGTTTTGAGTTGCAGGCTCGGAATTGAACTGAGAACTCAAAACTGAGAACTCAGAACTATTTTCGGGCAGCCAACGTTGGGCTTCTTCAAGGTAGGCGGCAGTCCCAATGGATACAGAAGATAACAAGGGTGAAGATAGCGAGGGCATGGTGCTAATGCGCTCTGACGGCAGGTGGGCGGTGCCTGTGGGAATGCGGACTGTGAAGCAGGTGCCGCGATCTAAAACGCTGGTAACTGCGATTCCGCAACGCGGATCACCCAAGGGAATCGTGCCTCTATGGAGTTTAACCAAATCTTGCACCAGAGACAGCCCAATGCCGGAGCCTTCATAGCTGCGTCCGTGTGCGCCTTCCACCCGATGAAACCGTTCAAATAAATGGGGCAGTTCAGCGGCGGGAATGCCTGTGCCGGTATCGCGCACAAGTAGGGCAACATGATCGGTGTGCCACTCCAACTTGACTTCAATTTCGCCTGCAAACGTGAACTTAAAAGCATTGGAGAGCAGATTGAGAACAATCTTTTCCCAAAGGTCGAGATCGATATAAATTAATTCTGGCAACGGTGGACAGGTGACCTGGAGTGTCATTCCTGCTCGTTCGATCGCCGACCGAAACATACTTGCCAACTCAGCCGTTAAGGTTGCTAAGTCAGTTGGTGCATAGGTGACCTGTAATCGTCCTGCTTCTATCCGAGAAAAATCGAGCAGGGTATTGACCAATTTTTGTAGACGCAATCCATTGCGCTGCACCATTTTCAACTGCTCTTGTTCCTGCGGATCTATCTTGGGGGCGGTGGTAACCAGCAGATCCTCCAGAGGACCGAGCATCAGGGTTAACGGGGTACGAAATTCGTGGGAAACATTGCTAAAGAAGGTAGTTTTGGCGCGATCGAGTTCTGCCAAGGTTTCTGCGCGGCGACGTTCTGCTTCATAGGCAGTGGCGTTGGCAACGCTAGAAGTAATTTGAGCCGCAACCAGATCAATAAATCCTTGATATTCATCATTGAGGAGGCGATAGGGGTTGAGTCCAACGACCAATACTCCAGCTTGCCCAGTTCCCCCATGGGGTGCAATAGGCACAACCATGGCTTGATAGGGAGACTGATCCCAAGCGCCTGTGGGTAAAGGGTCATAGAGTGATCCCAAATCAGACAGCAAGACTGCTTTGTGCGTTTTGAGAACTTCTGCAAGCGACCAAGCCGAATCAGCATGAAGATCAACTGTTTCAGGGACAGCGGCATGGCTGCGATCGATTCCACTTGTTCCCGCTAAAACAATCTGTTGTTGCTCGGAATCAAGCAAATAAATCATTGCAAACGGAAAGTCATACAGATTGGTTTGCAGACATTGGACGCTGCTAGCACAAGCTTGATCAAAAGTTCGTGCGTCAGCCGTCTTAGCGGCGAGTTCTCGCAATAGGGCTAACTGGCGCTCACCCACAATCCGTTGAGTGTCGTCGGTATTGGCGCAGATAATTCCACCCGTGCCCCCTTGATCGTCGGGAATCGGACTGTAGGAAAAGGTATAGTAAGTTTCCTCTGGATAGCCGTTCCGCTCCATGATTAGTAACAACGCTTCGTCATAGGTGCCTTCATTCTTGAGAATTGCGGATTCTGCTCGCGGTCTAATTTGTTCCCAAATCTCGTGCCACACGGATGATGCAGGCTGTCCTAATGCTTTTGGGTGTTTGCCTCCAACAATATCTCTGTAAGCATCGTTATAAAGATTGATCAGTTCCTTTCCCCACCAAACAAACATTGCCTGACGGGAAGTTAACATAATCCGTACCGCAGTCCTTAAGCTCTGTTGCCATTGCTCTGGCGACCCTAATGAAGTGGATGACCAATCAAACGATCGCATCAAAGCTCCCATTTCGCCGCCACCAGTCAAGCACTGGGCTGTGTTCAATGCTTTTCCTGTGCCACTTGTCTTCATGGCTGAGCCTTCGGTTTGGGATGGCGACTGCATCTCTTTGCTGTCATCGGCGATCGTCTCCATGACTAGAACGTAGCATGGCAATAGTTTGTGTTTTTGGGGAAGTTCTAAAATTGTGGGGCAACAGGTCTAGAACAGTCCTTAAATCATCCCTCAAAATCGTGAATTGACTCAATCCCAAAGTTCGCTAACAGTTAGCTGGTAGTGACAATTATCTACTTTTAGACCCATTTCATAATCTACCTTTTGGGTGAAGTACAGGCGTTAACGAGGGTGAGTATTGAATAAAGGCGGATTAATTGTCGAATGCAGAGTATCGAATGTCGAATACAGATCTGTCATCTTTCGCTATTCGGATTTCGCCATTTGCTTTATTTCTGGGTGTTGCTAAATAGAAGCTGATTTTTGACTGTAGGGATAGGTCTTGTGCCATAGCTGTCAACTAAAAGAAGGAAGCCAGATGTCAAGCGCTAGTG
>NZ_JBFPDP010000076.1:0-17384 GCF_040830845.1 Sivoneniella epilithica UHCC 1019 | reverse complement strand
CCGAGGGCAGATGAGGCGGCGATCGCGGGATACTCTACCGAATCGGCAAACCGTGAAAAGCAATCGTCATCGAGGGTGATGGTATGGGGTTCTGCCTGAGTGAGTCCTAGCTTTTGGGCGGTCAGTGCCATTACTTCGGCTTGAAATGTGGCAGGGCTGTAAAGGTAAGCGAGGGTGTCGCTGACTTGCGCTATGGCATTGGTGCGATCGCTGGCAATCTTATCGAGGGATGATTGAATCCCTGCTAACTGCTGTTGGGTGCGAACGGCTAAGGTTGCTTTATCCTGCACGGTCGCTTGATGGGCGGCGCTGGCTGTTTGAGTGTGGCGATCGCTCTTAGGTTGTGGCTTAGTTTTGCCGTTCACATTGGGCAGTTCAACGTTTTTCTGATCTTTGTACTTGCTGGTATCAAGAGGCATAGTGATTCATTTCCTGTTGAATGATTCGTCTGAATTTGTTGATGTTGGGAACTCGCTTAAGGAAGCGGTGAAGGCGTTTGAGCAGTTCCAAATCATCTAGGGTGTAAAGCCCTTCTGAGTTGGGAATAAGGTCTAAGCGGTTTAGCCAGTGGTATAGGGTACGGGTTGGCATATTGCCGCGAATGCGCTCTAATTCCTGTCGCAAGTCCTCAAAGGTCAGTTCTACTAAGGCTTCTACGGTTTGCATTGCGTTTCCTCACTCTGCATAGCGTCTGATGCATTGCAATGGATACTAACATTTTTGTAGCTATTTGTAGCTATTCTGTGCTTAAAATGTTTCTAGATTGTGTTTTTTGATCACATTGAGGATCTTGTATGTATCATCAAAGCAACAACGAGTCACAGGATATTGTGAGCAAGCGAATTCACGTTACCCTTCCAGATGGGGTTTATCAGAGGCTTGAAGGATGGGCAGATTCAGAGGGTCGCCCTGTGGCGAATTTGGCTGCTTATTTACTACAAAAGATTATTGAGGAGGCAGAAGGACAAGGAAAGATACCTGAACTGGATAAGCTGAAAGGAAAGTAAGGAGCGATCTATGTCAGTTCTCACCGTCAAAGACTTGCAAAAAGCGCAAGACCAACTTCCTGACTATCGGATGGAGTTGGTCAATGGAGAAATCATTGTTATGAGTCCATCGGGCTATGAGTCAGATGAGGTTGCTACACAGTTTTCAACCCTAATCAACGTTTGGGTGCGCCCACGCAAACTTGGTCGTGTGACAGGTTCCAGTGCTGGTTTTACATTGCCTAATTCGGATACTCGTGCCCCTGACGTTTCTTTTGTGCAGGCAGAACGATTGCGTAAAAGTCCTCGCAGTTTTGCTGCACTGACTCCCGATTTGATGGTGGAAGTGAAATCACCATCTGACAGCATGAAAGGACTGAGGGAGAAAATTGACCAGTTTTTGAGTCTAGGCACACGGGTCGGCATCCTGATTCACCCAGAGCAACGGTGGGTAGAAGTTCGTCAATCGGGTCAAGAGGCGGTTACTCTGCGTGATGGTGATATTTTGAGCGTACCTGACTTGCTGCCTGGATGGGAGGTGAAGGTTGAGGATTTATGGTCGCCCGTCTTTGACGAAGACTAGGGCAATCTCGATGGCAGAATTACTGTAATTTCTCCAGCGATCGCAGCCCTCAAACGCCTCAAATTGGTTCAAATGCCCCAAAAAATTCGCCATCGACGCTAACTGATTTTGCCCCCGAACCAGTTCGGATGTATTGAAAAAAACTACGCTAACTGATTTTGCCCCCGAACTTTTGTATGCCGCAAATGCCCGTCTACTCTCTCTTTCGAGAATCTGTATTTTTTGAAAGTGGCGATCTATTCGATAAGATTTAGGCTATCGTTATGTTTAGCTTTAAAAGCTAAAAGGCGACACCCCGACTAAAGGAATCGCCTTCTAATTTCAAATTTATTGTCCACCCGTCCTACAAACCCAGGTCAAGCTGTTAGAGCAGCCACCCGGCATAGGCGGATTTTTTAATGCAAGGAAAAGACCCTTGACCACTAAAATAATAGCCGCAAAATCCGGCGATGACAACCTTTTACCCAGCAAACCCTTACCCAGCTTGACCGATCTAGCAGATTGGATCTTGCTCTTCCTAGAGGCGGCTGAAGCTGAAGATCAGGCGGATCTACTGATTAGCCTGTGGCGGCAAACAGGTTTAAGTTGGCGCAACTTTTCAACCCTAATTACCCTCTCGCTGCAATCACAGAGGGGAGGGAATTTATGAATTTTTTCTTTAATACTTATGATGAGCCGTTCCACTGCCCAATTTGTGATGGCGAAAAAGGATACGACGGTGAAATAACTTACTGTGGTGAGCGCGACGACATTCGCTTTTGCGATGTATTCACCACTTCTGACTCTAAGTTCTTCAGTTTTGTTTTTCTTCAATCGGTTGAGAAAGAAGGGCGGCTACTTGGGAAGTGGCGTGAAATATGCTTTGATTCCTCCTTCTCTGTACGGCTCAAAGAAGAGGAGGAAAACTAATGAGTTTAACTTCCTTCAAACGCGGCAACCCCTGCCCTATCTGCAACTCCGATAACGGAGGCTGCAAAGAAATTGAACGTCAACGCGGCAACACCATCCTGTGCTTAAACGAACGGTCTACCACCCCGGACTACACTTACGCAGGAGAATGCAAAAAGAATAATGCTTGGGGCGAATTCAACCTGACAGCCGATCTGGAAGCGTGGACCGAGGAGGAGCAGCGCGAGTGGAAAGAGCAGCGTGAACAAAAACGCATCCAACAGGAGCGCGAATGGGAAGCAAGACAAGCCGAATCTTTGAGTGCAGATGAGCGTGACATAGCCTATCGGCAGTTACTACCAAACCTAACCCTCGATCCAAGCGATCGCGCTGATTTGATCAGGCGCGGACTAAGTGATCTGCAAATTGAGCAATATGGCTTTAAGTCTGTGGAGAAATGGCAATCTGCCCACAATGCCCCTCTAAACCTACCCGGCGTGTTGCCACATGGCAGCCTAAATACTCCTGAACCCGGCTACCTGTGCCCCATAACAGATATCCAGGGGCGGATCGTTGGTTGCCAAGTGCGATCGCGTGACCCGCAAGCGCAGCGCAAATATTACTGGCAATCGAGCCACTCTCAAGAAAAACGCCCAACTGGTCAGAAGCCCCATTTAAAGGGCACCGATGAAAATCCGCTAACGTTTATAGGCAACGTAGAGAATGCCTATAAAATTGCCTTTGTTGAAGGGGTTGGTGCCAAGCCCTTGATTACTCACCTCCGATTAGGAATACTTGTTATCGGCGCAGCGGGTGGGCAATTTGCCCAAGGGAAAGGGCAGATTGTTGAAGCTTTACAACTTGCTCCTAATGCCAAATGGATTCTTTACGCCGATGCTGGCAGTCGTAACAATCCGCATATTGTGCGGGAATACACAAGGCTGGCGACGCTGTTGCATAGCTACGGGCGATCGCTGCTGATTGCGGACTGGGGGCAATGGGATGACAAATCGGCTGGTGACATTGACGAAATTGAGAACCACTCGGATATCAGGTTTCATCCATTTTCTGAATTCACCAGAGCAAAAGGTTTTGCACCACAGCAAGAAGCTGTCAATCCTGATGTAGCCGAACGCGATCGCGCTATTACCCACCGTCAACATCGCTTCCGAAAATTTTGGGGAGATTTGCAAAAAGATTTTCGGCTGAGCAACTCCAAAACTCGCACGATTAACATCTACGAAGGCTATGCCCCGACGTTTGAACTCGACACAAAAACTATTCTGTTGCGTGGCTGGCTAGGCAGTGGCAAAACTGAGGCAGCGATTAAATCTTTGGTGCCACACAAAGATAAACAAATAGTCTGGATATCTGGACGGAACGGTCTGTTGCGCCAAACCGCAGAACGACTGCATAAGCTCGGTTTTGATGTAAACCACTTCCAAGATGATCCTGGTTTGAACCGCGAGATGTTGCGAGATGAGCATCCCGGCGTTTTCCTGCTGTGTCCTGATTCGCTCAAAGATTACGCCGTCAAGCACTGCGATTGGAAAAATACGATCTTCGTGCTTGATGAGTTTTCCGGCATCCGGCGCGAGGTTTTGGGTAAGACTGAAATCATGCCTGAGTTTGAGCGGTTGCTGGCTGAGAGCCACACATTGATCGCCATTGATGCCTTCCTAGGCGACGTGGATGCCCGGATTATTTCCCGCTATCGCCCAGGCGCGAGGGCAATCTACGATCAAGTCTTCAGCCAATCACAGAAGCCGATCCAGTGGTTAGAGACTCGCACCAAAGACGGCAAAATCTCCATGTCGCATGATGGCATTCAATACGGATTATTGCGGGAATGGGTCGAAGCTGGGCACCGAATCGCGATCGCCTCTGACACAAAACGGGATGCCAAACTTTGCGCTCAGTTCCTACGGCGGCTAGGGGTGAAAGTGCTGTTGTGCCACAGCGAAACAGTAGAAAGCAACCAACGGTTGCTGCACGACCCCGATCGCTACTTGGCAGAATCCGATGCCCAAGTGTTGATCTATAGCCCTACGGCTCAAAGCGGTCTTGACGTGCAAACTCGTTTTGATCGCGGATTAGCGCTCTATAGCGGCGTAATTAGCCCCCTCGACTTCCTACAAATGATTGGGCGCGGTCGTAAGGTTGAGCAATGGTCTGTGTCAGCCCCCCGGCGATCGCTTGATCCAAACTGCCTTGTATCCTCTTTGGATGGTCCCAAAGTTCTAAAAATGGGTGAAAAATTACAGCAATCATTCACCGATCTGGAAATCGAAAGCAGCGCTAAAACTCGCGGCTGGGGGCTATGGCAAGGCATTACGAAAGAAATTGAGAAATCATTCCACTCGGAATATCTACAGCAATTGTTGATCCACTTTTTTGAGTCGGTGGAAACGGTTGAAGTGGAGTGCGATCGCTCAATCTATAAAGCTGATTCCAAAGCAATTAAACAGGAAGAGACAGTTTTGACCTTGAGCGGCAACCTTGCCAATGGGCAACAGATGATCAGGAATCAGAAGGCACCTAGCACTGATGCTGAGGTCTGGGATATTGCCCTAGCAGAGCAGTTTGATCGCTACCCAAAAATTTGGAACCTGCTTTTACAGATGATGGCGACAGATGATGAGGAATCCAAGCAATGGGCAATCGAGTTTGCGATCGTTGCATCTAGCCCCCGTATCAAAAAGCTAGAACATTGGGTCAGTGCAACGTCTGCACATGCGGGTGAAGATTTACAGGCATTGCAAGACCAGGTAAAGCGACGATTTACCAGCTACGTCAGCCCTACCTACAAGACGCTACAGTTCCGCACTCTCTTTCAAGAATTGGGTTTAGAGTCGTTGGCAAAGGTGAAAAAAGATGATCCGGCGATCGCCCACAAAACCCATTTCAGAAATTGCTCAACCCGCATTGGGGAACTATGGACAGATTTCCAGCGATCGCCCAGACTGACCAAATTATTTCCGTTCGTTGAAACTCAGACAGAATTTTTCGCCATTGTGAAACGCTGCATGAGTTTTCATGGATATCAATCTGGTGGAAAAACGATTCGGCAAAGATCGGAGGAGCTACACCCTAATGGCAATGATCGGCATGGCAAACCCCGGCTAAGCTCTTCACAAAGCGTGTGGTTCGTTGGCTGGCTGATTATGGAGGAATCGGGAAACAAGTTATTTCAAGAACATTTTGAGTGGATTATCGAGGCGATTAGCGATCGCCTGAATTTGGAGAGAGAGAAGCGGCGGCAATACCAAGAAGGCAAGCATCCCCCACCCTTGGCGGCATAGTTCACCCGGCAATTAAATTAAGTCTGCTCAATGATGGGCAGCTTTGCTATGAGTAAAAATGTGTGTGAGGCATTCTAGGCGCGGCTCACACGCATTTTTTATGTCTGTGTTTTTTTGGTTCGGGGATGAATTGAGTTAGCGGGTTGCCAGTTTTGTTGGAGTGGGCAGTTTTGGATCGTTTTGTTTGATGAGATCGCAGCCTTTTTAGAGTGTGTGTGAGGGCTGCTTAATATAGCCTGATCTATATCCAGAGCGGCTCACACCCGAAAAAGAAAAGGGCGCAACTCCCAGTGGAATTGCTAATATATGGGCATTCGGAATTATCCTATGGTCAAGTGACACCGAGAGGGCAAGGCTTTGTTGAAGTTTTGCCCTTTCGTCTTTTTAAACCCCAAAAAAACATGACTCAAACACAAACATTCCACATTCAGGCAACGAAACCCGCTGACACCCACTGGCAGCTACGGGCGCAAGCGCAAGGGCAGCGATCGGCTTTATCTCAATTATCCGTATTCGAGAAGCAAGATTGCCGAAAAGCTCTAAGGCAATCTGAGCAAGAGTTAGCGGCGCTCAACGTGCCTATTCAAGCCAGCGCTGCTGAATCGAAAGATGTTAACTTCGCGATCGCGGCGGCACAAGCCGAATTAGAAGCCTTGCGCGAATTTGGCAGCAATTCAGCAGCAAATTTGAGAGTTCTAGAGCGCATCAAGCATCTTCAACTGTTCGGCTGGTGATCCGCAAATGCCCGGAAAGAGCCTCAGCAAGAAACAACTGGATGCGATCGCTCACCTATTGAGCGGGACAACGCAAGCGGCGGCGGCTAAGGCGGTAGGAGTGAACGATCGCACGTTGCGACGTTGGTATTCTGATCATCCTGAGTTCCGCTCGGAGCTAGAGAATTGCCGCCAATCAAGCTATCAGTTGCTCCTGTCGGAGGTTTTGGGCGGGTGTCCGGTTGCGGTGACTGCGTTAGTTGAGATTGCTGGAGATAAGGATCAGAAAGCTTGCGATCGCGTAGCGGCAAGTCGTGCGTTGCTCAGTTCTGCGGTCAGGGGGGTGTTGGGCGATTCGCTAGATCATGCGATGTCCGTATGCCGGAAATACGGCTATGAACTGAGAGATGCTCATCCACAAGAGGGATTGGATATAAAAGATGAGCAATGATCGCGGCTTTGACCTAAAGATGGAGTTTGATCCGTCGCAGCATCCCTGGCTGCTGAGCTTAGATGAGTTCATGGCAATCCAGTCGCGGCTTGCCAGTGCCCCCGCGTGTAGCCGTGAGTGGCAGATGCTTTCCTGCAAAATCGGCTTCCATGTAGAAGCTGTTCGGCTTTTGAGAAAAAAATCCAAAAAAAAGGGAGACTGACTTGGATTCAATTGGTGCTTTTTTGCGGCAAATTGGCAAAACTCCTTTGCTCACTCATGCCGAAGAGCTTAAATTAGCTCGTCTTGTCCAGGCAGGTTTAGTTGGTGGCGACAAAGGCATCATTCAGCAAGGTCATCAGGCGCGACAAAAATTGATGCAGGCAAACTTACGTCTTGTGGTGTCGATCTCCAAAAAATATTTCAACCGTGGCTTAAGTTTCGACGATCTGGTTCAAGAAGGTAGTTTGGGTTTGCACCGTGCTGTGCTGAAATTTGACCCTGAAAAAGGCTGGAAATTTAGCACCTATGCGTTTTGGTGGATTCGGCAGGCAATCACCAGGGCGATCGCAAAAAACCACATAGTGCATCTGCCATCCTATGTTTTAGAAAGGCAGCATACCCTTAAAAAGTTGAGCGCCCAATACAACCAAAAGCACGGGCGATCGCCATCCATCGCGAAACTGGCGACGCTGGCAGAAATGACACCAGAGCAGCTCAAAGAACTGCTTCACCATCAAGATCCGCTGTCACTTGATTTTGTGGTGGGGGAAGAACAAAACTCTTCCCTAGTTGAGTTTGTGGTGTGCCCCGGTGATACACCCACTCAGTACATAGAGTGGCAAGAAAAAATTACCGTAGTGAACGACCTGTTGGCAACCTTAAAACCATGCGATCGCGAAATTATTGAACTTCAATATGGGCTGAATGCCAGCGACAGCCATACCTTAGATCAGATTGCATCATTGAAGGGCTTACCGCAAAGGCGAGTCAAAACCTTAAAATGTTCTGGGATTCGCAAGCTCAGGACGCAAGCGGCGCGGGTTGCCTGTCCGCTCTAACGTTGACCCGCGTTGACCGCAGAGTTCGCTGCACCAATCAAGCTTTCGTAAACTCCATTCTTGATGTTGATTCGGTATAGCACTCCACCTACTTTCCATTCCAAATTTGCTTGGCACACAGCACCACAAAACTGAGTATGTAGGGCTTTCATGCCTCCACGCAACTGAACTCCTTCGTAAATTCGCGCTCCGCTTTTGGGGCTGAATTGCCCTCCACGTTCAGCGGTAATTGATCCAATGTGACAGTAAGTTTGACCGTTGCAATCTGGGATGAAGCCAAAATTCATTTCATACCCGCGATCGTTAGATTTTAACGTGATGTGGACATCCTCCTCAATTCCAATTGGAATCATATCAGGAATGAAAATTGGAACATTGGTTCTTGCTTTTAGTTTTGCAGCGGCTTCCTCAACAGGAATCCGAATACCTGAGTAGCTTTCCTCGGCTATTGATGGATAAGCAGATGAGACGAGTGCAACAATTGGCAGAACAGACGCGATCGCAAAACGAGCAAAGGATGAACCGAGCATGTAAGTCTCCTTTCGGGTTGGTTACATTCTTAAAATTCCCGAAATGGAAGAATTTTCAACTTTTCTGCTCAAAGGTTGTCACAAGTTGCGGTGCCCTAAATATGCTTGAATTTCAAGCTCGTATATTAGATGGCAATGATAAAGTGAGGGAACAATAAGTTTATGGACCGCCCTCGCCTCAGTAGGGATGCTCAAATGAGAAGCCATCAAATCCCCACAGATTTCAAAATTGAGTTGGAGCAAGAGGAAGACGGGCGCTGGATAGCAGAAGTTCTAGAGTTGCCCGGAGTCTTGGTTTATGGTGCAACTG
Organism: Sivoneniella epilithica UHCC 1019; assembly: GCF_040830845.1. Classification (NCBI taxonomy): domain Bacteria; kingdom Bacillati; phylum Cyanobacteriota; class Cyanophyceae; order Leptolyngbyales; family Leptolyngbyaceae; genus Sivoneniella; species Sivoneniella epilithica. The sequence goes on along the minus strand of NZ_JBFPDP010000076.1, from coordinate 8,581 downwards.
AGCAAGAGGCAATCATTAAAGTTCAAGCCTTGGCTTTGCAGGTTGTTGCTGACCAGCTTGAGCATGGAGAGTCTGATTCAGCCATCAAAACCCTCTCGTTTAGCGCTGCAAATTTGATTACATCTGTTCATTAGGTCTGTGGGAAAACAAGGTATTGGACGGTTCACTTCAACCGGACAAGCCCCTAGTAATAGAACCCATAGGTGAAACTTTCTCATGAGTAGTCAATGGTCAGCAACAAAAGCAAAGCGAGTTTTAGCCGCACTGCGGAAAATTGGATGGCGTGTCAAACGAAAAAAAGGCTCCCATAAAATACTAGAGAGAGACGGATGGGCAGATTTCACCTTTGCATTTCACGATGGAGAGGAAGTAGGTCCTCGGATGCTAGCGAAGATTGCTGAAAAAACAGGCATAACACCAGACGATATATAGAACAATAAATTTCTAATTGGCATCACACTATAAGAATTTCAGAGCCGCGATTGCATCCTTCACCTGCTGCTCTGATACTGCCAAATATCTCTGCAATGCCTGTAGGCTTTTATGTCCTGAAATTTTCTGGATGACGTGCAGTGGAACTCCGGCGTTTGCCATCTGGGTTAGGGCAGTGCGACGGAAACTGTGAGTACTCCCTCCCTCAATCCCTACCGTCTTAAAAGCCTCTTCCAAAATTGCAGCCGCTGATCTTGGGTTAATGTGCCCCCGGCCATGCCGACCGGAGAAAAGATGTTGCTTCCCCGGCTGGTGTCTTTCCAGGTAGCCGCGTAGTTCTGTAGCTGTGGCGATTTCCCGCGTCTCCTGCTGCCCTTTTGTGTTTTTCTTGCGAATGATGAGGTTATCCTTCACTCCTTTTGAATCGATCGCGTCACTCGTTGCCAACGTGCAAGCCTCATTGATTCGGCAGCCCGTATAGAGACACACTCCGAATAATGCCCGATCACGATCGCAACTAAACCCGTCTACAAACAATCGGTTGATTTCGTCTGCCGTTAAAATTTTGGCTTGACCATGCCCACCTTCTGCCTTCATTGATTGACCCTCAAAGCTACATGAACAAATTATACTTTCTTCATGTAGAGGCTGGAACCCTTGATATTACTGAGAGGGGCAAAGCAGTATCGACACAGTTCAGTTGCGCTTATGAGTCGATCATGATGTAAAACGGCTGAAAGCCCCATTCCCTCGTTGAATCATAAGTTTTTCTGATTTTGTTAGCGATGCAAACAGCGAAATCAGGTTTTTATTGTGACGCTGTGAAATGCTTGCAGCAAAATTGATAACAGGAGCTTCAATCGTTATCTTTATGCAAAAATTAATGCTAGGGGCGCGAGTGCCCAAAGATTGGATCGACGAACTAGAAATTATTGCCAGCGAGAAAGGATGCAAGGTTGCTCATGTGGTAAGTGATGAGATCGCGGCATACCTCGACAAAACAAATGCTGCGACCGTCAGCAGTCACGAACAACGAATTACTGCGTTAGAACGAAAACTTCAGGGGTTGTCTGGATGATCATCGTTGTCCTGAGTTTTAAGGGTGGGGTATCCAAAACTATCACCGCAATTCACGTTGCCGAGTCCCTGAGCAAGCGTAGGGGAAGAAAGGTTGTATTGGGCGATGGTGATGCCATCCGTACCGCTTTAAATTGGTATAAGCGCGGCGTTGCCGCTGGTCATGCAGTGGGCTTCACTGTTTTTGATGGCGATGAGCAACCGCCGGACGGCTTTACTGATCTGGTGATTGATACCCCAGGGAATCCAGATGAAGCCGAATTATCACAGCTTGCCAATGCTGCTGATTTCTTGATCATCCCCACTTCTTGTTCTCCAGCGGCGATCGAAGCCACGATCCAAACGTTGACACAATTTGATGAATTGCCACGCGATCACTACCGGGTTTTGCTCTCGTTGGTTCCCCCGCGTCCCTCTCGAAGGGGAGAGCGGGTACAGCAAGCTTTAAACGATGCTGACATTCCCACCTTTACCCAAACGATTCAACGGCGTGATTGTTACCTAGATGCTGAGTTGGCAGGTTGTACCGTGTCCATGTTGCCTGGTAAAGCAGCAATGGGTGCGGCTAGGGAGTGGAAGGCGGTTGGTGATGATTTATGGAAATTAACAAAATTATTTAGACAGCCATGAGCTTAACCAACCTAATTAAAACTGCTGAAAGTAATACCAAGCGCGGTGCTGTCGCCTCTACCAGTAATGCTCTGATGCCTCTAGCGGCAATCAAACCGAGAGACACAGATACCCGCCCTCTCAACCTCAACCATGTGAATGACTTGGTGGCTTCGATCTCAGCATTGGGCTTAATTGAACCGCTGGCAGTAGATAAGCATGGTTGTTTGCTGGCAGGTGGGCACCGACTCGCGGCGATCTCTCAACTCAAAGAAACCGACTCAAAAACATTCAATCAACACTTTGCTGCTGGTATTCCAGTAAGGGTAATGGATTTTGATGCACAGGCAAACCCTGACAAGGCACTAGAGATTGAGATTGCAGAAAATGAACAACGGCGCGACTACACCCCTTCTGAAGTCAGAGCGATCGCGGATCGGTTAATTGAAGCTGGCTATAAAGAAACCAAGGGCAGACCCAAGACAGGAGAGAAAGCACTAGCTCCGGCGCTGCAAACTATCATTGGCAAAAGTAGACGCACGGTGATGACCTATCTTGCTGGTGACGAGAAGAAATCGTCAGTTGTAAATGTGCAGAGTTGCACATTTATCAAAAGAGCATTGAGGGAGTTGGAGCAGTGGGAGAAACTTGCTCCAGATTCACCAGCCGCAAAAAAACTTGCTGTGCAGCTACCCAAACTCAAGCAACTGCTGCATGACGTGATCTCTGAAGATCACGCAAACTAGCTTTTTTCTGTGAGCCGATCCCGCAAACTTACTGTAGTTTTTACAGTGTGTGTCAATTAAAATAATTATATATTCAATTGACACACTTTTATGCAGACCATTCAAGAATTGAGGGCAGAGCTTATCAGACTAGAGGGAGTGGCAACGGAGATCAGGAGTCAAGGCGACGCGATCGTAGCTCCTGACTTTTGGTTGGATAGCACTGGCAACGGCAAAACAAGCAAGACCTACTACCGTAAACGCTGGTTTGACGGTGACGGCGACAAACACTCAGAAGCTCTCACTAAGGGCGCTTACGATGATTTGAATGCAGCCATAAAGCTCGGTAGGCAGCTACAAAAAAACCAGCAAGACATAAACAAAGTGGTTGCTAAAATCGATCGCATCATGGCGACGGCGGCGTGGCTTGGTTTGCCCTTGGCATAATTGGGCTATCCCCTAGCCCCCATCTCATGCCAAAAATTGAGCCAACAACTAAACCCCTAGCTATTCCCCCCACTCCCCCCAAGCCAGCGACAACCCTACCCGCTAAGCCTAAGCCTCCGGAAACAACTAAGCCCCCAATTCCAGCACCAGGGCGTGGCACTTCCCCAATCGCCAGACAACATAGAGATATTCGATCTCAACCTGACTACAACCCCTGCAAGCTGATCATCCTGAATGGCACCTTTGCCAATAAAGCGATCGATTTGGGAATTGATATACCTGAAATATCCCACTCTGAAGCCCCTAGTTGGGAATCGCAAGAAAGCGACAAAGTACGACCCGTCTTGAACTTCAAGAACTTAGGGAACCGCTCGATTTCATTCGATTGCACATTTTTTGACTTAAACAATGATGTGGCACATCTTGCAGAAAATCTAAAACACATTGCCCAGATCACAGGTAACGAAGCGGCTCCACCCCGACTACTATTTGTGCAGGGCGCTTTACGAGCGGTTGAGTGCGTTTGCACATCTTTTAATGATAAATATTCTGATCCACTGCCAGGGAATAAGGGCTATCGAAAAGCTGTTTGCTCAATCGAGCTAAAACTAAATGGTGGACGCGATAATGCTAATGCGCTAGGGGCACCGCTGGCGGCAACTCCCCTGCAAGATCAAATCGATCGCGAATCAGTACAGGATCGGCAAAAAAGAGCCAGAGTAGGCATCCTCGATACGCTGATGGCACCTTGCCTAAAAGAAAAAAGTGCTGAGTTAAGGCAACTGGTAGATGCAAACAAGCAAGGCGACATAGACGCGATCGCCCGACTTTCGCCCGAAACCTTTGTTCAAAGCGCGATCGCTGGGGTATTTTCGCCAGAGCTACTCAAAAGTGAAAGACTGCAATCAAAGCTGAAACAAGATTTAGCATTGGCGATCGCCCAAAGCGAACCAAGCGTGATGAACAATCCAGTTGCCCGAAATTTTGCAGTAGGGCTGGCATCAAACGATGTGGGCTTTGTGCCCAAAAACTTGCAGCCCCAATTTCCAAAAACTTACAGTGATTATCAAAAAATTCTGACCGCAATTTCCGACCAGACGCTAGATGAAGCATCCTCTGTATTTGGCAACGATAGCCGGAGCGCGGCTGAAAAGCTGTACAGAGTGGGGAATTGCGGCTTAGATCTGCGGCGCAACGGTGGCAAACAGCTAGCGGCTACCAGTGGCAACGATGCCCAAAATTTGAAATCGATTAACCAATTTTTCGGCAGCAAACCAAGCTCTGAGCAGATCATGCAGCGTTTCGGGGTGGATGCAAAAGCGGCTGAATCGCTCAAAAATGGGCAGCCGTATCAAACAAAAAACGACTTTATAAAACACAACTCCCAGGGCAAACCTGAATCAGTTGGCTATGGTCTGTGGGTAACCTTTGAGAAAAATTCAACGTCAGCCTAAGTTGAACCCGCTAATATAAAGCTTCAACTCAACTCAACTCAACTCAACTCAACTCAACTGTTTCTTTAAAGAAGCAGGTGATTATGAGTTACGCAATTGTCGGTGTTAATTTTGCTGAGTCTGAAGTACAGCAAAATTTGAGAGATCTACAGTCAGGTGCAACAGGAGTTGGTGTATTTGAATGGTTGCTTGAAGAGCCTAACTTCTTGTCCATTTCATGTCGCTACGTTGATTTGAATTTCTATCCAGAGCTTCATTTTAGTAAGGGCTGGGGCGATACAAATTACGTGCCAACTGAAGCTGACATCAAGGCACTGTTTCACTATCGTGCAGCTTTAGAGCTTGCTTTTAGTTGGGATTCAAGAGCCAACACTCATCTCTTGCCATGCACAGAAGCTTGGATCGAAAACTCTTTCACTGAGGTTTTGAGCCGACTCAAGACCAACTGGACACCGTAACTGACTGAAAAGGACTCCCTAAGTTTGTAGCTTAGGGAGTCCTTTCAAGTTGGCGGGAAGTCTGATAGTTACTGTAATTTTTACGGTATTCGCTAATCGATTTTGTCCCCGAACTGGCAATAATCCTGCACGGCGATCGCTGGATAAACCTTCCTGACAACCTCAAAAACAAACATCTCGCTGCAACCGAGGGCAGCGATCTCGTCGGCAACTTGCCAGCGGAACTTAAACAATTCTTCCGCCTGTTCTTGGTGGCGACAGGGAAAAATTACAGTAAGTTTGCCATACCTAATTTCTCGATATGGCAATTCTGCCAGCTTGAAGCCAAGCTGAGAAATAGCTTTTTCCAGAAGCAGTTGAATTTCGCTCTCGATTGAAAAATCAGACATTTGAAAAACCTCTAGGTTTGGTGCGATGGGAAGGTGGGGTGTGATGGGGTGTGACATCACCCTGTGATGCATTTTTATCACCCTGTGACATCACACCCCCCTGTGATAGCTCCACACCCTTGTATCACGCGCATCACACCCTATCACCCTGTGATGCCATCACACCCCATCACACCCCCAAAAGCACTGTATTTCAGCAAGTCGCCATCACCCTGTGATACTCCACACCCCACATTCACTAAGCCAATAAAATGATTACGAATTTCCTCAGTTGAAACTGATTTGAATTGCGCTACGTTGCGCTTCACATCGATCGCTTTGATGAACCCATTTTGTTTAATGGAATACTCCACAATGGGGCGCAATTCTGGCAGCACATCATCTAAATCAAAGTCGATATTTTGTGTAATTGGAACCTCCGCGATCGCCGTAGATTCCTCAGCCATTTTTGGCAGCGGCAACCCGTAGGCATTGGCAATCTGCTCAATCTTCTTTGGCGTGAGAGCAGGGGAAGAGAGCAAATTATCTATGTCAGCCGACGTGTGGCTAGTCGCTTGCGGCGTTGCAGCGCCAGGGCGCAAATCAATTAGGTTAGGCACCTCTTGCCAGGTGGCATATTGGGGAATCGCGCTAGGGGCGGTCAAGGCACCATAAACCGCATTACTCGTAAGCCAAACTCTACCCGCTGGTAAGGTTGGCTCATCAAAAGGAATTGATAAAAGATCACAGATGCTTTTTGACCCGGCGCGGTCAGGTCCGACTGCTGCGATCGCTGTGAACATTGCTCGGTTGCTTTTGCCAGTGAAACCCAAATCTTCTAGGGTGACGGATTGCCCACTCATCCAGATCGCCATATTGCAGCCCCTAGCTAGAGAAGCAATACCCGTCATTTTTGCTTTGAATATCTGTTTTTGCTTGGGAGTGAACAGCCCAATCAGGGAAGTGATTTCTTCCAGCAGCAGAATGAATGGCTCATATTTCCCCGGCTGATTGTTCCGGCGGCTTCCTTCCGATGCAAATTCCTCTAATGTTGCCATTAAATCTGAAAATAGCCCGTCGTCGTTCATGAGGCGATCTTTCAAATAATGCTTTTCGGCTCGTGCCCAATAGCCAGCTTCAGAGAGTTTGTTTTTGGGATTGAAGATCCAATATCGTAAGCCTCGTTCTTTCACACCCAAACTGAGAGCTAGGGCAGCCATGACCCCTTTTCCACTACCCGGCAACCCCGCAATGATGACAGGTTGGAGTGGGGCTGATGTCAGCGATCGCAGAAACTCCAAAGCATTGGGCGGCGCTGCTACGGGCTGCGAGTCTCCAAACGTATCAGCGAGTGGATCGGTTGATTCTGGCAGTAACTTCTGGTCTACGGGTAGTACCTCAGCTTCGATCGCATCCTTTCGGCTCAATGCTTCCTGTCTCTCCCATAGCCTGAACGCCACGTAATCAGCAGGCGTAAGCGGGACTGATTCCCCATCATCAAAGGTGAGTATCCCTCTTAGCCCGTAGTAAGGGTGCTTCTTATCCTTAGTAAAGTTGCACAGTTCACAATTGCCAATCATCGGCTCAATCAGGCTGTTTATTGTGCCCTTGCCCCATTCCTTGCACCAATCAGAGTAGGAATCAGCAATGCTTTTATGTTTGCGAGAAAGCTTGTAATGCCATAGCTCATCACGGCTATGGCACCAATCGGCATCTTTCACTTTGCCAGTAGATCGAAACATTCCATAAATAGTTGCGGCTGCAAGAGGCGCGGCAAACAAGGCATTTCCACCGATCGAAACCAGAACCATTCCAGCCGTGGTAATCGCACTGAGCTTGAGAATGTGCCCTAAGCCCTGTGCTTTGTATTCAGTCAGCGCGGGTGCTTCACGAGTTGCTAGTGCAGTCATTAGTATTCCCTCACTGGTTTTTGTTGGGCTTGCTGATATTTAATCGATTGCGGATCGATGATGTTGGAGATTAGGGTTAGCCCTAAAATCACCACTTCTACCCCGAACACTCCTAACAGCACTCGCATCAATGCTTTGATGTCCAATTCCCCGGTTTCGCTTAGGGGTGAATACAACCAACTCATCAGCCCCAAATCCAGCAAATACATGATCCATGAGAAGGTAAGCAATGCACCTAATGAGCGCTCCACAACGCTGTTGTGCTTTTGTTTAATCCGTCGTACAGAATCGCGATCGCTCCAATACTCATCCACTTGCGGCGCTTTTTGCATTCGGCTGAGTAGATTGGAAAGAAAGGGCACGTTGAAAGAGTTGGCTATGGGTAGCAACTCCACAATTTGGAATATTGCCCAGACGATGAAGCCAGCTAGAGAGTAAATGATTACCCCAAGATAGCCGCATCCCCCTTGGAGGAAGCCGCCAATAAAGGGGATGGGACGCAATTCGGCGCAGACATCAATTCCACTGCTACCGCCAAAAATCATGCGGGTAACTGCGATATAAGGCTCAATGTTGGCAAAAATCAGAAAGCCCCCGGCAATGATCAAAAGAATTTTAAGAAGCTTTAGCACTTTAGTTATCTCCCTTTACTTTCAGGTTTTCATTGCGGAATGCTTGCTGCTGATAGGCTTTTCGCACAGTGGCACTGACGCGAATATCAGAGATAGTGCCCTGCTTATCCACGATCGCGGTTGCCCCCGTTTCGTCACACAAGATGCTGCCACTCGCTAACGGTGTGCGGCTGCGAATGTCGAGTGGCGTTTCCCCTTCGATTAAGTTGGGTGTGCCATCGGGCAACACAAAGCCCGTGTTGCAGTTGCCAAAGCGCTTTTCTGCAATGTGGCTATCTTTGGCGGCGACGCTGGCATTGCGGCTTACGAGGGATTGGGCGTTGATGCCTTCGATTAAATCGCCTGATTTGAATAGGAGTAGGGCTAAGAAGGATAAGCCCAATACTCCATAAATGATTTTGTCTTGCTGGTCTATGGTGTTCATGGTTCAGAATGAATAGGTGGTCTTTGCTGGTCACAGTGAAGGGCG